>CAYODZ010000174.1:0-14072 GCA_964402835.1 uncultured Gammaproteobacteria bacterium
GCCGCGCACGGCGTCGAAATCCATCTACAAGCGGCCGGCTACGACTCCGTCGTGCCGTTGGACCCACCCGGCACGCAACTCGTGTACGCGCTGCCCGACTTCGACGTTGAAATCCGCTTCGAAGCGACCGATTTCGTCCAGGTGAACGGCGAAGTCAACCGAAAGATGGTGGCGCGCGCGGTTGATCTGCTGGATGCAGGCCCCGGCGATTCCGCGCTCGATCTGTTCTGCGGCATCGGCAATTTTACGCTCCCGCTCGCGCGCCGCGCTGCGCACGTGACGGGCGTCGAGGGGGACGCAGCGCTGGTCGCGCGTGCCGCCGCCAATGCTGCGCACAACGGGATCTCGAACGTCGAATTCCATACCGCTGATTTGTTCGAAGCGTTGGACAAGCGTCCGTGGGCGACCCGGCGCTACGACCGATTGCTGCTTGACCCGCCGCGTGCCGGCGCGCGCGAGGTCATCGAGTACGTGCCGCGCTGGCGACCCAAACGCATTGTTTACGTGTCGTGTCACCCCGGTACGCTCGCGCGCGACGCAGGCATCCTCGTGAATGAACACGGCTACAAGCTCGCGGGCGCCGGCATCATCGACATGTTCCCGCATACCGCCCACGTCGAATCGATCGCGCTGTTCACCCGATGACGGTCGCGTCCGGCCCGTTGATTGTTGATATCGCCGGCACGACGCTCGCGCCGGAGGACCGCGAAGTGCTCGAGCACCCGGCGGTCGGCGGCATCATTTTATTCACCCGCAATTACGAGGCGCCGTCGCAGTTGATCGCGCTGTGTCGCGCATTGCACACGCTTCGACCGCGCGTGCCGTTGCTCATCACGGTCGACCACGAGGGCGGGCGCGTGCAGCGCTTCCGTTCGGGGTTTACGGACTTGCCGCCCGCCGGTGATTGCGTGGACGCCGCCGCCGCGCGCACGCAAGGCGAGACGCTCGCTCGAGAATTGCGGGCGCATGGCGTCGACTTGAGCTTCGCGCCGGTGCTCGACCTCGACCGCGGCCTCGGCAGCGTCATCGGCGACCGCGCATTCTGCGAGGATCCGGCAAAGGTCGCCGAGCTCGGCGCCGCGTGGATCGCCGGGATGCGCGCGAGCGGTATGGCCGCGTGCGGTAAGCACTTTCCCGGTCACGGCGGGGTCGCGGGTGATTCCCATCATGAGCTGCCGGTCGACTCGCGCGGGCTTGATGAAATCGCGCGCGAGGATATCGTGCCATTTCGCGCCGCGATTGCAGCCGGGGTCGAGTCGCTGATGATGGCGCACGTGCTGTTTCCCGTCGTCGACGCCTTGCCGGCGAGTCTGTCGCGTCGTTGGATTATGGACATCCTGCGCGGCACGCTGGCGTTTGGCGGCGCGGTCGTCTGTGACGACCTCAGTATGGCGGGCGCTGCGGGCTATGGGAGTTACGCGGACCGTGCGGCTGCGGCGCTCGAGGCAGGGTGTGACGCGCTGCCGGTGTGCAACAATCGCGACGGCGTCATCGAGATCATCGAATCCGTGCGTTTTGTGCCGGATCGCGACCGGGCCTCGCGGCTCGCACGGTTGGCGCAGCGATGAGCTGGAGCGACGATCCGGTACTCACGGACTCGCGCGTGGTGTTCGATGCGCGTGCGATCGAGGATGCCATCGACGAAGTCGGGCGCGCGGTGCACGCGCGCTGCAATGGGCGCGACCCTGTGGTGCTGTCGGTCTTAATCGGGGCGTTGCCGTTCACTGCTGCATTATTGAAGCGGCTCGCGTTCTCGCTGCAGCTCGATTACGTCCAGGTCGCGCGCTACCGCGGTGAAACGCGCGGCGGTAAGCTCGAGTGGCTTCGTAAGCCCGCGCTGCCGCTGGTGAATCGGCAGGTGCTCGTCGTGGACGACGTACTCGATGACGGCGATACGCTGGCCGAGATTACGCGCGCGTGCCTTGCGCAAGGCGCCGCCGAAGTATTGACCGCAGTGCTCGTCGAAAAACAATCACCGCGGCGTCCGTCCGGGCAGTCCGCGGATTTTACCGGGCTGCGTACCGGGGACGAGTACCTGTTCGGCTTCGGGATGGATTATCGTGAACGCTACCGGCACCTGCCCGACATTCGGGCGCTTGCGGCCGGACTGGACGACAAACATGGATAAGATTGCGATCATCGGTGGCAGTGGCCTTAGCACGCTCACGACGCTCGAGGAAATCCGCCGGGAAGTGGTGTACACGCCGTATGGGTCGCCGAGCGGGCCGCTGACGCATGGGCGTTTGTACGGGCGTGAGGTCACGTTCCTCGCCCGGCATGGCTACGGCCAGACCATCCCGCCGCACAAGGTCAACTACCGCGCAAATTTGTGGGCGCTGAATACGCTTGGCGTGAGCAAGATCATCGCGGTCAGCTCGGTCGGCGGCATCCGTGCCGAACTCGCGGCGGGATCCCTCGCCGTACCCGACCAAATCATCGATTACACGACTGGACGCGCGGTGACCTTCTTCGAGCAGGACCTGCAGATGGTGACGCACATTGATTTCACCGAGCCGTACGATGCCGCGCTACGGAGTGCGTTGCTCGCGGGTGCCAAGGCCGCTGGTGTCTCGGTCTTCGAAGGTGGCGTCTATGCGGCGGTGCAGGGGCCGCGCCTCGAGACGGCTGCAGAAGTGAACCGGCTCGAGCGCGACGGCGCGGATATGGTCGGTATGACCGGCATGCCGGAAGCCGCGCTCGCGCGTGAACTCGGCGTCGCGTACGCGACGCTTGCGGTCGTGTCGAACCGCGCGGCCGGGCGTAGCAAGCAATCGATCCATGCTGAAATCGACGCGCATCTGCGCGGCGCGCTCGCGCAGGTGCTACACGTCCTCGAGCACACGCTCCCGAATCTTTAGGGCGTCGTTGGTTCCGAGAGCAGCGCGTCGGTTGCCGACTGCAGCGACTCGATCTCTTCCGTCGGAATTGGCCGTACGGTCACGATGACGCCGAACTTCGGGTGGTCGAAGTAGTGGAGTTCTTCGGTACGCACCCGGCGTTGCTCGACCAGGCGATACGCTTCGAACCGTGGCTTCGCGTTCAATGCATCGAGTCGCGCGCGTGCCTCGTCGTAGCCGATGAGTTCGAACGTCAGGTCGGCGAGAATATCCTCCCGCGCGGTCAACCAGTCTTGGTCATCTTCTTCATACGGCAAGGGCTCGGGCGTTGTGAGCAGTAAGTCGACCCCGATATGCAGGAAGCGCTGCAGCAACAGGGTTACCGTACCGACCAGCGGTTCTGGCACTGGCTGCGCTGCGTATTCATCGCGCAACTGCTCGGCGAGGAACCACGGGTTCGAAATCGCGGGCTCCGGCTCCATTGGCTCGTCGACTGACAGTTCCGTGTACTCATCGACGGTTCCCGCTTCGTCGAGTACGTCGAGCGGGTCGTCGAGTGGCATCGGTGGCTCGTACGGTTCGGCGGACAGCACGTCGCCGCTCGCAAGGTCGATCCGAATCGGCACGCGCTCCGCGGGCCCGAGGCCTGGTTGGCGCCAGCCGACGTGCACGAGTGGTTGATAACGAGATGACTCATTGAGCGTGCGCCATGCGCCACCCATCCGGAGCGCTTCTGGGCGTAACTGCTCGAATGCGCGAAGGGTCCGCGGCTCGGTCGGCGGCAGCACCGGCGTCGCGGTGCCGAGTTCGGGCAGGCCGGGGTCGCGCGGCCAGACCTCGCCTTGACTGCTCGCGTCGGCGCGGTGCTCGAACACGATGACTTCCACCGCATACCAGTCCTGTGCCGACACCGGCGCCGCCAAGGCGGCTAGAACACTGAACACGAGCGCGAATCGCATGTTGCAATGATACCTCACGCCGGCGGTCCGCCGAGCGTCGCAACGAGCGCAGCCGCGTACTCAAAGCGCGCGTCCGGCGTCAGCAGCGGGGCAGTACAGCGCAGCGTGTTTTGGCCGTCGAACCGATACTCGCGCGGTTTGCGTTGCACAAGGCCAAGCACCGTCATCGGATCGACATTCGGCTTTTCGTCGAACACGACACGACAGCCGCCGGTGCCCGCCTCAAGGCGACGGATACCGAGCCGGCGCGCTGTCAGACGCAGCTCCGCGACCCGGAAGAGGTTCTTCGCCGGCTCCGGCAACAGTCCGAAACGGTCGATGAGTTCGACTTGCAACTGGTACAGCGCTTCATCGTCGGTCGCGGAGCTGATGCGCTTGTACAGAATCAGGCGTGCCGCGACGTCCGACACATAGTCGTCCGGGAGCAGCGCCGCCAGCTTCAGGTCGACTTCGGTCTCGTCGTCGTCCAGGGTGTTCGTATCAGAAAGTTCGCCACGCTTTAGCGCGGTCACCGCACGCGCGAGCAGCTCGTTGTACATCGTGAAGCCGATTTCTTCGATTTGCCCGCTCTGTTCGTCGCCGAGCAATTCGCCGGCGCCGCGAATTTCGAGATCATGCGTCGCGAGCGTGAAGCCCGCGCCGAGATCCTCGAGGGATTCGATCGCTTCGAGTCGCTTCGCCGCATCAGCGGTCATTGCCCGGCGCTCAGGTGTAAGTAGGTACGCGTAAGCGCGGTGGTGAGACCGTCCGACACGTCCACGAAGTTGGTGCAACTGCGCGAGGCCGAGTTTGTCGGCGCGGTTGATCACAATCGTGTTCGCGCTCGGTACATCGATGCCCGATTCGATGATCGTCGTGCACACGAGCAGGTTGAACCGCCGATGGTAGAAATCGAGCATCACCTGCTCGAGCTCCCGCTCGCGCATTTGGCCATGGGCGATGCGCACGGACGCTTGCGGAACGAGTTCAGCAATTTTCGCGGCCGCGCGCTCGATTGTCTCGACCTCGTTGTGAAGGAAGTAAATCTGGCCACCGCGCCGAATTTCACGGACGCACGCCTCGCGGATCAGGGTGTCGTTCCATTCGCTCACGAACGTCTTGATGGTGAGTCGACCCTCGGGCGGTGTCGCGATAATGGACAAATCGCGGAGCCCCGCCAGGGTCATGTTGAGTGTGCGCGGTATTGGCGTGGCCGTCAGCGTGAGCAGATCGACTTCCGCGCGTAGTTTCTTTAACTGTTCCTTGTGGCGCACGCCGAAACGATGTTCCTCGTCGACTACAACCAGGCCCAAGCGGTCGAATTTCACCTTGTCACCGAGCAGGGCATGCGTGCCGATCAGGATGTCGACTCTGCCGGATTTCAAATCGTCGAGCGTCTGCGTTTGCTGCTTCGAGCTGCGCAGACGCGACAGGAGCTCGATACGAACCGGCCAATCGGCAAAGCGATCACAGAATGTCTGCCAGTGCTGTTGCGCGAGGAGGGTGGTCGGTACGAGCACCGCGACCTGCTTGCCGTCCTGGACGGCGACGAAGGCGGCGCGTAACGCGACCTCGGTTTTCCCGAAGCCGACATCGCCGCAGACGACGCGGTCCATCGGTTGCGCGGCGGCAAGGTCCGTTAGGACAGCATCGATTGCCTGTTGCTGGTCCGGTGTCGCCTCGAACGGAAAACCCGCGGCGAACGCTTCGTACTCATGGGGATCGATGCGAAACGCATGCCCACGCTTCGCCGCACGCTTCGCTTGCACGGCAAGTAGTTCTGCCGCGACATCGCGCAGTTTCTCCGCTGCCTTGCGCCGCGCTTTCTGCCAACGGTCGCTGCCGAGCCGGTGTAACGGCGCTTGGTCGGGGGCGGCGCCGGTGTAGCGCGTCACCTTATGCAGTGCGGCGACCGGAACGTACAACTTGTCGCCACCCGCATACTCCAAGGTCAGGAACTCGTTGCTCAGGCCGTCAACCGTGAGCGTCTGCAGGCCGAGATAGCGCCCAACCCCATGTTCGTTGTGCACGACCGGTGCGCCGGCTCTAAGGTCAGTGAGGTCGCGTATGACGGCATCGGGATCACGTACGACGCGCTGCCGGCGCTTCTGGCGCACGCGTTCGCCGTATAGCTGTCCTTCGGCGACGAGAGAGATCGGCGGGTCGGACAATACGAGTCCGTTCTCGAGCGGCGCGACCGTGATTGCGAGTGGATCGTCGCCATCTCGAAAAGCCTGCCAGCCATCAACGACGCGCGGACGCTGTCCGTGCGCAGCAAGTGTCTCGAGTAGCATCTCGCGCCGACCGGGTGATTCGGCGGCGAGCAGCACGCGCCCCGAAAAAGAGGCGATGTGCTCACGCAGCGCCGCCGTCGGCTCATCGGCGCGCGCGTCGATTAGGAGCTGTGGGGGTTGTGCGGTGCCGAAATTACGGCCGCCCTCAACGTGTTCGAACGCCTGGACCTCGACGGCCGCGAACGCCGCTCGCCGGGTGGCGACCTCGTCGGGGGTCAATAAGATTGCGTCGGGCGGGAGTAATGGCCGTTCGCGATCACCTCGTAGCTGCTCGTACCGCTCCATCGTTTCTTGCGCGGACGCGTCTAGCGCCGTGTCGACGGCGCCGACCGTGGCGATGGTGGACGCAGCCGGCAAATAGTCGAACAGTGACGCCGTGGTTTCGAAGAACAGGGGTAGCCAGTACTCGATACCACCCGGCGTATTCCCGTCGGATACGGCACGGTAAACCAGCGCTTGCTGCGGATCGCCCTCGAAGGTCTGACGCCAGCGCTGACGGAACGCGCGGATTGCGTCGTCATCAAACGGGAACTCGCGCGCCGGTAGGAGTTCAATGCGGTCGATGCGTTGTGCGGACAGCTGCGTGTCGGGGTCGAAGCTGCGAAGCGACTCGATTTCATCGTCAAATAGGTCGATGCGATAAGGCGCGGCTGCGCCCATAGGGAACACATCGAGCAGCGCGCCGCGAACCGCGAATTCACCATGCTCGCTGACTTGGGGGACGTTGACGTAGCCCGCCGCTTCGAGACGCGTCCGCATCGCGACCGGATCGAGCGTCTGACCGGGGACGAGCATCAGCGTATGCGCATCGAGGAAAGTCGGCGGGGGTAGCCGCTGCGCGAGCGTCGGCGCTGCGACGATGATTAAACCCCGCGCGAGTGATGGTAGGCGCGCGAGGGTCCGAAGGCGCTCGGAGACGATATCCTGATGCGGGGAGAATGCGTCGTAGGCGAGCGTTTCCCAGTCAGGGAACGTCAGTACCGGGAGGTCAGCGGCCGCAAAGAACGACAGTTCTGCGGCGAGGCGCTCGGCATCCGCCGCCGCCGCGGTGACGACCAGCACCGGGCCGGGCGCCGCGGCTGCGTGGTCCGCGAGCGCCAGCGCGCGCGCCGCACCATACAGCTGCCCCCAGCGCATCGGTCAGTCGCGGAAGCGCAGCAGTAGTTCGTCGTACGCGTCGATACGGCGATCGCGCAGGAACGGCCAGATGCGGCGCACCTGCTCGGAACGTGCAAGGTCCACGTCCGCGACAAGTACCTCCGCGGACTCGCCTGCGCGCGCGATGAATTCACCTTGAGGGCCGGCGACAAAGCTCGATCCCCAGAATTGGATGCCTTTCGTCACGCCGCTCGGGTCGGCTTCGTGGCCAATACGATTGCACGCGAGTACGGGCAGTCCATTCGCGACCGCGTGCGCGCGTTGGCTGATGATCCAGGCGTCGCGCTGTCGCGCCTGTTCTTCTTTGGTATCGCTGGTGACCCAACCAATCGCCGTGGGATACAGCAGCAAATCGGCACCGGCAAGCGCCATCAGGCGCGCGCCTTCCGGGTACCACTGGTCCCAACAAACAAGAACACCGAGCCGCCCGACGGCGGTGTCGATGGGCTCGAAGCCGATATCGCCGGGCGTGAAGAAGAATTTCTCGTAGTACGCAGGATCGTCGGGGATGTGCATCTTGCGATAGGTGCCGGCGATTGAACCGTCCGCATCGAGCACCACGGCGGTGTTGTGATAGAGGCCCGCTGCCCGCCGCTCGAACAGCGAGCACACGATGACGACACCGAGCTCTTTGGCGAGCGCGCCGTAGACTTCGGTGGACGGGCCTGGAATCAATTCCGCGAGGTCGAACAGCGCGGGGTCCTCGACCTGGCAGAAGTACGGCGTCGCGTGCAGCTCCTGTAACAGCACGAGCTTCGCACCGCGCGCGGCCGCATCGCGAATCCCGGCAACGGTCTCCGCCCGGTTCGCTGCGTGGTCATCGCCGCATGCTTGTTGGACCAACCCAACTTTTAGGATTTTCGACATTAAAGCCTCACTCAATCACGCCGGCGGGCAACTGCATGCTGACGCAATGCAGGCTGCCATACTGGTGAACAATCGGCAAACCATTCAAAAGAATGACTTCATGGCCCGGAAAGCACCCACGGAGGGCCTCAGCGGCCACTTCGTCGGCCGGGTCGTCGTAGGACGGCACCAGCACCGCGCCGTTCACAATCAGGAAGTTCGCGTAGCTCGCCGGCAAACGCTTGCCGTCTTCGTCGTGCTTTGCGGCGGGCAACGGCAACGCAACGAGTCGATACGGCTCACCGGCCAGCGTGCGTAACGCGGCGAGCTCGTCACCCATCGCCTTGAGCTCGCCATAGTGCGCGTCGTCAGGGTCGTCGCACGATTGCCACGCAATTGTTTGCGGGTCGCAAAAGCGCGCGAGGGTGTCGATGTGCCCGTCGGTGTCGTCGCCAGCGAGCGCGCCGTGTTCTAGCCAAAGGACGCGCTCGACGCCGAACGCGCGCTTTAGCAATCGGTCGATGTCCGCGCGCGAACAGTCGGGATTGCGCTGCGGCGACATCAGGCAGCTCACGGTGGTCAGTAGGGTGTTTTCGCCGTCGGTTTCGATCGAGCCGCCCTCAAGAACGAAGTCCAGCGATTCGATGGGGACGTCGCCGAACGCGCCGAGCGTGTGCAGTCTCGAGGTCAGTGCGTCGTCGTTCGCGGCGTCGTATTTCTGGCCCCAACCGTTGAAACGGAAGTCGAGCAGCACGGGTGCGCCGTCGCGCAGCACCGTAATCGGCCCGTGGTCGCGGACCCATGCATCGTCGGCTGGGGCGCGGAAGAAGCGAACACCGCGAAGGTCGGCGCAGGCGGCTTCGAGTGCGTCACGCACGCGGTTCTCATGCGCTGTGTCGCGAACGGTGATGAGGACACGCTCACGCCGCGCAATTTCGCGCGCGAATTCGGCGAATGCGCGGTCGACGGCGTCGAGCCACCGCCACCAGTCGGCCGACTCATGCGGCCAAGTGAGCATCACGGCCGACTGCGGCGCCCACTCGGGCGGCAGGTAGCCGGGCGTCAGGTTTTTGAGGAGGTCGTTCATGAACCGGTCATTTTACCGGATATGGCGGTCCCCGCGGCAGGCACCTGTGGTCTAATACATGGCAATGTTTCGACCTTATGAGCTCTTCATCGGCCTTCGGTACCTCCGCGCGAAGCGCCGCAACCACTTCATCTCATTCATATCGCTAATCTCGATGGCGGGCATTGCCGTCGGCGTCATGGCGCTGATTACCGTGCTGAGTGTGATGAATGGTTTCGAGAAAGAGTTGCGTGATCGCGTGCTCGGCATGGCGTCGCACGCGACGGTGCAGGGCTGGGACGAGCCGCTGAAGGACTGGCAGGGTGTGCAGCGCGCAGCACTCGAACACCCGTCGATTGTCGGCGCGGCGCCTTACGTGTCCGGTGAAGGCATGCTGACGCATGGCGCACAGTTGTCAGGCACGCTGATTCGCGGTGTGCTGCCGAGCGAAGAGCCGAGCGTGGCCGAGATTGGTGACAAGATGTTGCGCGGCACCCTCGACGACCTCGTCGAAGGTGATTGGCGAATCATTGTCGGCGCATCTCTGGCGCAGGCGCTCGCGGTCGATGTCGGTGACAAAGTGGTATTGATGGTGCCGCAGGCAACGGTCACGCCGGCCGGCGTCTGGCCACGGCACCGCCAGTTCACGGTCAGTGGCGTGTTCGAAGTCGGCATGTACGAGTACGACCGCAGTCTTGCATTCGTGCACCTCGCGGACGGGGCCAAGCTGTTCGGGCTCGGTGATGCCGTCTCCGGCGTGCGCCTGAAAATGGACGACATGATGCGCGCACCGTGGATTGTGCGCGATCTCGCATCGCAATTGCCCGGTGTTTACTTCGTCAGTGACTGGACGCGGCAACACGCGAACTTGTTTCGCGCAATTCAAACCGAAAAAACCGTGATGTTCGTGATCCTCGCGTTGATCGTCGGCGTTGCGGCGTTCAACATTGTCTCAACCCTCGTGATGGTCGTGACCGACAAACAGTCGGATATCGCGATCCTGCGCACGCTGGGCGCGACGCCACGATCCATCATGGCCATGTTTATGGTGCAGGGCAGCATCATCGGCGTTGTCGGCACTGCGCTTGGACTCGTGCTTGGTATCGCGCTCGCACTGAATGTCGAAACCGTCGTGCCCGTGATCGAGCGCATGCTCGGCTTCCAAGTGCTGCCGCCGGATGTGTACTACATCAACACGCTACCGTCTGACCTTCAGTCACGCGACGTGGCGCGTATCGGCGGTGTCGCGCTCGTGCTGTCGCTGTTGTCGACCGTTTATCCTGCGTGGCGCGCCGCTCGCACCCAACCTGCGGAGGCGCTGCGCTATGAATGAGCCGGTGCTCGTCGCGTCGGGCCTATCGCGTCGCTTCGATGACGCGGGTCGTGTCGTTGAGGTGCTCCGCGGTGTGACCCTAGCGGTCGCGGCGGGGGAGACGGTCGCAATCGTCGGTGCGTCGGGCTCAGGCAAGAGCACGCTGCTACACGTGCTCGGTGGCCTCGACCTGCCCGATGCCGGTGAAGTCGAGATCGCGGGGACCGCGCTGAATAGCCTCGATGACGCGGCGCGTGGTGCGCTCCGGAACCGCGCGCTGGGATTCGTCTATCAATTTCACCATTTGTTGCCGGAGTTTACGGCGATGGAGAACGTCGCGTTGCCGCTGCTGATCCGCGGCGAATCGGTCGCCGATGCGCGTGATGCCGCGGAAGCCTTGCTCGGTCGCGTGGGGCTCTCCGACCGGCTGTTGCATAAGCCGGGTCAACTTTCCGGTGGCGAACGCCAACGCGCGGCGGTTGCACGCGCTTTGATTACGCGTCCGGTCTGCGTACTCGCGGACGAGCCGACTGGCAACCTGGACGAGCGCACTGCCGCACAGGTGTTCGACCTCATGCTGGAACTGAACCGTGACCTCGGCACCAGCCTCGTCGTTGTCACGCACGACTTGCGCCTGGCCTCGCGGATGCACCGCACCTTGACGCTGACCGAGGGGCTACTCGCCCCGGGTTGAACGGGCGACGCGGCGCTCTGCCGCTGCCTGAATGCGGCGATATTTGCGCACCAGCGTCCAGTGCCAAAGCGCGTCGAGCAGAAAATAGCCGAGCACGGCCGTCAGCGCGCCCACCACGACAGACCCCAGTAGCAGCGGTTTCCAGATTCGGTGCAGTTCCGTCCCGAGCCACGCAAGGTTGAACTCGAACGGCGCTGCACCCGGGTCGATCCCGAGGAGCGCCAGCCCCACGCGATAGGCGAAATACAACATCGGTACCGTCGTCAGCGGATTCGACACCCAGACCGCGAGCACCGCGAGCGGTAGATGCACGCGGATCCATAGCGCGAGTACGGCGGCGGTCGCCATCTGCATCGGAATGGGAAGCCAAGCCAGGAAAATTCCGAGCGCGAAAGCACGCGCGGCCCCGTGCCGGTCCAGGCGCCACAGCGCCGGGTCATGGATGACCGCGCCGAACGGGCGCAGGAACCAGCGGCGGGTTATTTCACTTCGGCGAGGGGACAGTCGCTTTAGGAAGCGCAAAGGCATCGCCATAGCATACCGCTATGCAAGGACGCATCCTCGGATTTGTCGCCGGCGTGGTTATCGTGCATGCATCACCGGCACTCGTTTCGGGTCCGTCGCTGATGTCGCTCGCCGTACTTGGATTGGTCGCGGCGTCGCGTGCACCGCTCATTTTCACCACCCTCGCCGGGTTCATGCTCGCGACGCTCTCAGCGAACGCGCTGCTCGATGACCGCTGGACCGGTGCGCCCGGTATAGAGCGCGTCGTGACTGGGCGCGTGGCCTCGCTCGCGGACATCGATGTTGACGGTGCGAGGTTCCTGTTTCAGCCGGATACCGCACAGCACCCGGACTTGCCGCGCCGAATCCGTGTCGGTTGGTACCTCGACGCACCGCCGCCCCGCGCCGGTACGCGCTGGCGCCTCACGCTACGCCTGCGTCCGCCGCGCGGCTCGCTGAATCCCGCCGCATTCGATTACGAACGCTGGCTTGCGGCGCAACGCATCGGGGCGACCGCAACGGTGCAGCCGTTCCCGCGTCCGGT
This sequence comes from uncultured Gammaproteobacteria bacterium, assembly GCA_964402835.1. Classification (GTDB taxonomy): domain Bacteria; phylum Pseudomonadota; class Gammaproteobacteria; order Natronospirales; family JAIVGZ01; genus JAIVGZ01. The sequence goes on from CAYODZ010000174.1 coordinate 12,194, forward strand.
CGCACTACCGACGCCGGCCACCGTATCGTTGATCAAGGTCCGTGCAACGCTTGATGAGGCCATCGCAGGTGCGCTATCCGCGCACCCTCGGCGTGGGATTATCCGGGGCCTCGTGCTCGGCGAGCGCACGGAGCTCGACGCACGCGCGTGGGAGGTGTTTGCGCGCACCGGCACCGCGCATCTGATGGCGATTTCCGGGTTACATGTCGGCATCGTCGCCGCGGTCGGGTTCGGAATCGGCGCCTGGTGCGCGCGCCGCATGCGGTGGACCTCGGACCGGGCGCGTGAGATGGGCGTGCTCGTTGGGCTCGCGACTGCGGGGGCGTATTCCGCCCTCGCAGGTTTTGCGGTGCCGACGCGGCGTGCGTTATGTATGCTCGCGGCCGGTGCAGCCATTGTTTGCGCACGGCGTCACCGCAGTGCAGCCGGCGCTTGGTTCATCGCACTGTTTGCGGTGGTCGCGCTGGATCCCTTTGCGCCTTTGGCTGTCGGATTCTGGCTGTCTTTCGCGGCCGTTGCGTTCATCACCTGGCGGCTCTCGTACCGGCGCGCGACGCCGGGAAGGCTGCATCAACTCGCGCGCGTGCAGTGGGCGGTGACCGTTGGATTGCTGCCGCTGACCTTATGGTTCTTTCAACGCGGCTCACTCGTGTCGCCGTTGACCAATCTCGTCGCAGTACCGCTGTTTACGTTGGCGGTCGTGCCCGCTGCACTGCTCGGAACGGCGCTCGCGGTGGTCGCGCCCGTTCTCGCCGAAGTCTGGCTTTCGGCGCTCGCCACCGTCCTCGATGTCGTCTGGTCGTGGCTCAGCGCCATCGCGGAGTGGACTTGGGCGCAGCGCTTTACCCCGAAGCCGCCGTTCTGGACCGTTCTATGCGCGCTTGCAGGGGGCGGCGTGCTGCTCGCGCCAGCGGGCTGGCCGGGCCGCGTGGCAATTGGAATCGCGCTGTGTGCGCCGATGCTCGCTTGGCGACCCGAACCGCCCATGCCCGGCGCATGGCGGCTGACGGTGCTTGATGTCGGTCAGGGCCTCGCCGCAGTGGTCCGCACCCACGATCAGACTTTGGTTTACGACACGGGCCCCCGATTCGGCAGTACATCGGACGCGGGGTCGCGCATCGTTGTGCCGTATCTACGCGCGCATGGCATCCAGCGCATCGACCAACTCGTCATCAGCCACGCGCATGCCGACCACGACGGTGGCGTCGATGCAGTTCGCGACGCATTCCCCGGCGCGCGAGTGCTTGCGGGGGATCCGGATTCGCTGGTCTTGCCCGCCGAGCGATGCCGAGCCGGTCAGCGCTGGCAGCATGGCGGAACCGAGTTCCGTCTGTTGTATCCGCGAGTGGCGACGCCTGGCGCCCCGAACCTCAATTCCTGTGTGCTTGAGCTCGTGGGCGACGGCGGATCGGCGCTGCTTCCGGGCGACATTGAGTGGCCCGCAGAACTTGCGTTATCGGCACCCGGGAGCGCACTCCGTCCGGTCGACATTGTCATCGCGCCACACCATGGTAGCCGGACGTCATCGATCCGCCGCTTCGTTGCGCGCACCCGGCCGCGTTGGGTCGTGTTCCCCGCAAGTTTTGGCAACCGCTGGGCTTTCCCGCACGCTGAGGTTGTGGCGCGGTGGGAGGCTGCTGGCGCGCGTTCGCTCATCATCGGGCAGGGCGGTGCCGTCACCTTCGATGCGAATCCAAGCACCGGTCTTGGTGAGCCAATCGTTGAGCGGGTTCGTCAACGCGCGTGGTGGCGGGTCGAGTAAGCCCGCACTTTGCTATCATCCGCTGAACCCAGCCTGAGGATTTCCCAGCATGCTCGAACTGGTCCAGGCAGGCGGCTGGCTGATGCTGCCGATCATCCTGAGTTCGATAATCGCGGC
>CAYODZ010000175.1:0-3845 GCA_964402835.1 uncultured Gammaproteobacteria bacterium
ATCGAGCGCGGCATCGTGAAGGTCGGCGACGAAATCGAAATCGTCGGCATCAGCGCGACGCAGAAGACGACGGTCACGGGTGTCGAGATGTTCCGCAAGCTGCTGGACCAGGGTGAGGCGGGCGACAACGTCGGCGTGCTCTTGCGCGGCACGAAGCGTGACGAGGTTGAGCGTGGCCAGGTGTTGTGTAAGCCGGGTTCGATCAAGCCGCACACGAAATTTGAAGCTGAGGTGTACGTGCTGTCGAAGGAAGAGGGTGGTCGTCACACGCCGTTCTTCAACGGCTACCGCCCGCAGTTCTACTTCCGGACCACCGACGTGACGGGCTCGTGTGAGCTGCCGTCGGGGATCGAGATGGTGATGCCGGGTGACAACGTGAAGATGAGCGTCACGCTGCACTCGCCGATCGCGATGGAAGAAGGCCTGCGCTTCGCGATCCGTGAGGGTGGCCGCACCGTTGGTGCCGGCGTCGTCGCGAAGATCATCGAGTAAGTATCACCGGGTTACAGGCCAGTAGCTCAATTGGCAGAGCGGCGGTCTCCAAAACCGCAGGTTGGGGGTTCGATTCCCTCCTGGCCTGCCAGCACATGGCAGCGGAATGAACGGTAAGACGGAAGTGAGCAGCAGCTTCGACACCTTCAAATTGATGGTGTCGATTGCGATATTGGCAGCGGGCATCTACGGCTTCTATTTCTGGGCCGAGCAGCCGCTGTTCTATCGCGTGGGCGGCATGCTCGTCATCGTGGTGCTCGCAGCGGTGGTTGCTGCGCAGTCGGCAATTGGGCGGACCGCGTGGGAGTTCATCGTCACCTCGCGGACCGAGGTGCGCAAGGTCGTTTGGCCGACGCGCACCGAAACCGTGCAGACCACGCTGTATGTGATGGTAGTGGTTATCGTCATCGGCATTCTGTTGTGGTTGCTGGATATGTTCCTGCTTTGGGCCGTGAAACTGCTGACCGGGCAGGGGGGTTGACGATGGCATTGAACTGGTACGTCGTACATGCGTACTCGGGGTTCGAGAACCAGGTGAAGCGCTCGTTGATCGAGCGCGTGAAGCGCGCGGGTATGGAAGATAAGTTCGGCGACATCCTGGTCCCGACTGAGGAAGTCGTGGAGATGCGCGAAGGCCAGAAGCGGAAGACTGAGCGTAAGTTCTTCCCGGGCTACGTTCTCGTGCAGATGGACATGGATGACGAGACCTGGCACCTCGTGAAGGACGTGCCGAAGGTCATGGGTTTCATCGGCCGGTCATCGGACAAGCCGACGCCAATCAGCGATCGCGAAGCGGACCAGATCCTGCAGCGCGTCCAGGAAGGCGTCGATAAGCCGCGGCCGAAGACGCTGTACGAGCCGGGTGAAGTGGTGCGCGTCGTCGAGGGTCCGTTCAATGACTTCAACGGCGTCGTCGAGGAAGTGAATTACGAGAAGAGCCGCCTTCGCGTGGCGGTGCTGATTTTCGGTCGCTCCACCCCGGTGGAGCTCGAATTCAGCCAAGTCGAAAAAGCATAAGTTTTTTTAACGTAACGGCGGGGAGCTTCGGTACGAAGCGCTTGCACCCGCAGGAGAAGTGACAGATGGCCAAGAAAGTCCAAGCCTTTATCAAGCTGCAGGTCGCAGCGGGTAAGGCGAATCCGAGCCCGCCGGTCGGCCCCGCGCTCGGCCAGCATGGCGTGAACATCATGGAGTTCTGCAAGCAGTTCAATGCGCAGACCCAAGGTGTCGAGCCAGGTTTGCCGCTACCGGTGGTCATCACCGTGTACAGCGACCGCAGCTTCACGTTCATCACCAAGACGCCGCCCGCGGCCGTCTTGCTGAAGAAGGCAGCCGGCATCGCGAAGGGCAGCGCGACCCCGAACACGAACAAGGTTGCGAAGGTCACGCGCGCGCAACTCGAAGAGATTGCGAAGACGAAGGAGCCGGATTTGAACGCCGCGAACCTCGACGCCGCCGTCCGTACCATCGCGGGCAGCGCCCGTAGCATGGGTATCGAAGTGGAGGGCGTCTGACATGTCGAAGATTGCAAAGCGCATCGAGGCTTATCGCGCGAAGCTCGCCCCAGGCAAGGTGTACACGATTGATGAAGCGCTCGCGCTGATCAAGGAGTGCGCGTCGGCCAAGTTCGTCGAGTCGATCGACGTCGCCGTCAACCTTGGTGTTGACCCGCGCAAGTCCGACCAGGTCGTCCGCGGTTCGACCGTGTTGCCGAACGGCACCGGTAAGTCCGTGCGCGTGGCCGTGTTCGCGCAGGGCAAGAACGCCGATGCCGCGAAGGAAGCGGGCGCCGATATCGTCGGTTTCGAGGACCTTGCTGAACAGGTGAAGGCCGGTCAGATGGATTTTGACGTCGTGATCGCCAGCCCGGATGCGATGCGCATCGTCGGCCAGCTCGGTCAGATCCTCGGTCCGCGCGGTTTGATGCCGAACCCGAAAGTCGGCACCGTCACCCCGGACGTCGCGGGCGCGGTGAAGAACGCGAAGGCCGGCCAGGTCCGTTATCGGACTGATAAGGCGGGAATCATTCATTGCACGATCGGCAAGGCGAGCTTCGAGGTCAATCAGCTGCGCGAGAATCTGCAGGCGCTGCTTGCTGACTTGAACAAGGCTAAGCCGAGTTCGGCGAAAGGTATTTATCTGAAGAAAATCACGGTCTCATCGACGATGGGCCCGGGAATTCCGGTGGATCAGGCGACGCTGGTCGCCGCCACCGCTTAAGCAATTTTGAATGACCGGCAGATGAACGCCGGTTCGTCAAAGACCGCAGGTGCTGAGATGGCAGGAGCCATCGACGCTTAATGTCCTGCGCAGACGGTGTTACCCGAGGCAGGACATCCTGGCGACGGTCACCGTGAGGTGGGGTGGATAAGGACGCCGCCCTGAATTTAACGGTAATGCCAGGAGGTGGTTATGGCGTTAAGACTCGAAGACAAGAAAGCATTTGTCGCCGAAGTCGCCGCAGTGGCGTCGGGGGCCCATTCGGCCATCGCCGCTGAGTACCGGGGTTTGACTGCTGGTCAGATGGATGGTCTGCGCGTCGCTGCACGCGACGGCGGCGTCTATCTGCGCGTGGTCAAGAACACTCTGGCACGGCGTGCGATTGAAGGGACGGCTTTCGAGTGCATGAAGGACGGACTGACGGGACCGCTGGTAATCGCGTTCTCGCAGGAAGATCCGGGTGCGGCTGCTCGAGTCCTGGGTGCTTTTGCGAAGGACAACGAAAAACTCGTGGTCAAACTGGTGGCGATCGGTGGCAAATTGCTGCCGGCGTCGGATGTGGAGCGGCTCGCGAAGATGCCGACCCGCGACCAGGCGATTGCGATGTTGATGGGCGTGATGAAAGCGCCGATCGGCAAGTTCGTTCGTACGCTCGCAGAACCCCATGCGAAGTTCGTCCGTACCGTCGCTGCGGTGCGCGACCAGAAGCAGGCTGCCGCTTAATCGGGTTACACAATATTTCTTAGGAGAATACAGATGGCCGTTTCAAAAGAAGACATTCTGGAAACCATTTCCAACATGAGCGTCATGGAGATCGTCGACCTGATCTCTGCGATGGAAGAGAAGTTCGGCGTTTCCGCTGCTGCCGCTGTTGCAGCCGCGCCGGCTGCTGGCGGCGCTGCCGCTCCGGCCGCCGAGGAAAAGACCGAGTTTGACGTCGTGATGAGCAGCTTCGGCGCAAACAAAGTCAACGTCATCAAGGTTGTGCGTGGCATCACCGGCTTGGGTCTGAAGGAAGCGAAGGACCTGGTCGAGGGCGCGCCGTCGACCGTGAAGGAAGGCGTGTCGAAAGACGAAGCCGAGAAGATCAAGAAGGATCTGGAAGAGGCAGGCGCAAGCGTCGAGGTCAAGTA
>CAYODZ010000176.1:0-25274 GCA_964402835.1 uncultured Gammaproteobacteria bacterium
GACGCCTCAGTCGCTGGATGTCCTGGACGTCGACAAGGCCAAAAAGTCGGTTTCCGTTGGGACGTTGCTGGCAGGCGAAACTGTCAGCGGCATCGTGCTGAATCAGCGTGCCCTGCACGTTGAACTGCTGACGGGCGAGTATACGTTGGCAACCGGCACGATTACGTTCCCTGACACGGACGCTTTGAAAACACGTACCGGCATCGACTTCGCTGCCGCCGACGCAATCACGGCGGACGTGAGCTTCAGCAGCAACACGACGTTCCATGCGATTTCCGTGAATTCAGGTACGATCAAGGCGGTCGGTCTGGGCCCGGTAGAAATCGAAGGCAGCGCGGAAGTTCGGATCAATTCCAGCAATGTGGACGGCGGTCCGGTGGTGAACTTCGCGACCAGCTTTGCGGGTGACGGCAACAAGCTGACGGTCGAAACGGGCGATAGCAGTGTTGATCTGGATTTCACCGACGACGTCGTGGAAGTGTCCGGGTCGCTGGACGTTTCCGTGGAAGGTTTTGTGTATGCCAGCGGCAAGCTGGTGTTCAAACAGGGCGAGCAGCATGAAGTCACGCTGACCAACGGTCTGCATCGCACAGCAGAGTTCCTGACGATCGGCGGCGAAGTGAATGTGTTCGCCGGAACGAATGGTCCGTACTTCGGCACCGATCAGGATACCGACGGCAACGGCGAAATGAACGGTGATGAAAAGCCGAACGACAAAGCCGTCGGATTGGTCGTCGAAGACGCCAGCTTTGGTCTGGCCCTGATGACGCCGCAGTCGCTGGATGAACTGGAAGTCGACAAATCCGCAGGTACGGCAACGGTCGGCGCATTACTGACAGGCGAAACCGTCAGCGGCGTGGTGCTGAAGCAGGACTCACTACGCGTAGAACTGCTGAGCACCGAATACAAGCTGTTTAACGGTAAGATTGTGCTCATCAACAAGGCTGCGATTGCAACACGCACGGGGCTGGACTTCGGGGCGGCGTCGGAAGACATCACGGCGGACGTGAGCCTCAGCAGCAACACCAGGTTCCATGCGGTATCGGTCAACACGGGCACGATCCGAGCGGTCGGCCTCAGTTCCGTTGACATCAGCGGCAGCGCGGAAGTCTTGATCAATTCCAGTAACGTGGACGGCGGTCCGGTTGTGAACTTTGACGACAGTTTCGCGGACGACGGCGGGAAGCTGACTGTGGAAACGGGTGATAGCAGTGTTGACTTCGATTTCAACAACGAAGTTGTCGAGGTCTCGGCGGCACTGGACCTGTCCATTGACAGTTACATTTATACCAGCGGTACTTTTTCGTATCGAATAGGTGACACGGGCAACGTTACCGTCAAGGATGATGAGGGCAATAGTGCAATTCAGAATGTGGAACTGCTGACCATCGGCGGCACCGTAGACATTTTCGCCGGCATCAACGGACCGAGCGACAATGCGAATGCGACCGGATTAAAGATCGAAGGGACCGAGTTTGCTTTGGCTCTGCTGACGGCGGCTCCGGAAGATCAATCGGAGCTTGCTTACACCATTTCACCCACAGGCACGGTCGACATGGTCACGTTTAACGGAGGCGCGATTGCGGCCAGTCAGACCGTGACTTCCGTGGTTCTTTCCGACGGCCTGACGGAGGTGACGCTGACGTCGGATGCGTATTCCCCCAGCAGTGATCGAAAGGCGCTCGAACTCGACAAAGCCAAGGTTGCTTTGCAGGCACCTGGGCTTAATCTTGACAACACGACCGCCATTGTGACCTTCGCCGACGCCACAACGTATCACGCGGTTTCTGTGGGGACGGGCGTGGTTTCGGCAGTGGGGATTTCGGGAGTGAAAGTCAGCGGAGCGGCTCAGGTTGAAGTCAATGACAGCGATGCCGCTGGCAGTCAGTACATCGACTTCTCCGACGTACCGGACGCAGATCCGCTGGATTCCGATTCCGCAAACGACGGTCTTCGCGTTCGAACCGGTACCGACGACTCGGACTTTGTGGACTTCGAATACGACAACCAGTACCTGCGAGTCGGCCTCGCCGGAAAGCTGGATTTTGGAGGCTCCGACGATTCGCCACTGGTTTCTATCGATGCCAGTCCGGTTGAAGGCGGAAGTGACACCACGATCAATTTCACGAAGAGCGGCTCGGAGATTGAGATCGAAGCCGGTACGCCGGACGATGAGCTTTCGGTCACGGTTGATGTCAACGGCGATCCGCTGGGAGCCAGTGGATCGGTTCATCTGAAATTCACGGAAACCCAAACGACGCTGATCAGTGCTTCACTGACGGCAATCAACGAGTTTTCGGTGACGAATTCGGCGGGCGAAGACTATCTGACTTTGACTAACCCCGGCGTGACGTTGAACAACATCACGTTATCCGGCGCGGATACTTTGGGCATTACTGAAACCTTCGATGATGACATCGCCCTCGATTCGGAGATTGACGTTGGTCGACCGTTTGATGACAACGACATTGTTTCCGTGATCCTGAGCGACGGTTCCATGCCTGATGTGACTCTGGACGCGGAGGCCAGTGCTGATGGGTTGCGTCCTGCCCAGTACAGCATTGATGAAGACGCCGAATCCGTGACGTTGTCCGTGCGGCCGAGTGACCTGCCGGTCGGGTTTGATCTGGACAATCTCAGCGTGCAGATTTCCTTCGCGGCGAAAATCGGACTGCGTGCTTCGGAAGCGACATTGAGTCTGGCCGACGGCCAATTCTCAACATCGATCACCGACAGCACCGGCCCCGACGGCGATGCAGATCCGTGGGCGATTGAAGGCGAGCTGAATCTTTCAACCAATGACTTCCGATTGGTTGTGGATCAGTTTGAGCTGAAGTTCCCTTCGTATCTGACATTCAACGCTGAAGGCGTGGTGATCGACACGACAGCTCCGAACGGCATCATTGCGCAGTTTGGTTCGATGGGGGCGGCGGTCGATGCGGGCGGTTTCCATGCGAAGGCGACGGGGTACAACTTTGGAATTACCGACGACGGCGAGCTGACGACTTTGCCGGACGAAGACCTCCGAGTTGAGCTGGAACTGGACGGACTTGACGGCGATTCGTTCTATCTGCCGAACTGGCTGGAAGTCGGCGTGGATTTCCTGAGCCTTGAATGGGACGACTTTGAAGCGGATCCCGCGAACTTTGAAATGGTTCTGTCGGCTCACGTGACCGCGTTGAAGAACGGTGGCGCGGATGTTGCCGGCCAGAGTTTCACCGGCGGGTTCACTGGTCTGGTGATCAACACCGACGAACTGGCCCAGGGCAACTTCCCGATCACCGATATCGGTTCCGGTTATGTGGGAATCAAAGGAGATCTGTTCGGAGGCGAAGTGGATGCGGCATTCATTCTGGGCGTTGTGAAACTGGACGCCGACGATGAATTGATTGACGAAGTCGATACGAAGACACCGGTTGCTCAACGTGTTCTTTACGCCGGTATCGAAGGCGGCCTTCAACTTGCTGGAATCGGCGGGCTCACGCTGCGAGTCGGACTTTCGGAACTGGGCCCGCTTAGTTTCTACGTTGAAGCCAAGACGCCTATTGTGCTGGACCCGAACACGGGACTGACGATCGACAACCTGCGAGGCGGAGTGGAATTCAACAAGACGCTTCCCGTGCCGGCCGATGACGACGGCACACTGAACGCCTTCAAGCTCAGAAGCCAGGACTTCGCACCGCCGCTGGAAAAGACGGCGGATGTTTGGAAAGACGAACTGCGCCAACAGGTCGCGACTCAGGCCGTGACACCCGGCGGAAGTTTTAACGACGTCTTCAATTCTCCGATGCTGATCAGCGCTGGAGCAGATCTGTATTCGTCTTATGTTTCCGAAAAAGTCTTCACGGCGAAAGTGGATCTGACTCTGGATACCACCGGGAAAATTTTGGTCAACGCCAAGGGTGTCTACGGCACAGAACTGGAAGCTCAGACATACTTCTACGGCGACCTGACAAAGATTCAGGATGGCGAAGCCAAGTTCCTGTTCCTTGCGGATTTGCCCGGCGGACTTAAGGATGAAAACAATAATCTGCTCAACCCCATCAGCAGTCCTCCTGTCTTTAGTGCTTACGGCGACCTGCAGATTGAGGGACTGGTGGCTCAGGATACCGTTGTGGTCACGGATGTCGCCGAGGTATCTGAACCGACGACTGTTGAAGATCTTGACGTAACACCAAACGGAGCTGATTCAACAGCCACAATCGACCTGGGAACGCTGGCGGATGACCAGCGAATCGATAGTGTCCGGCTGTTTCAGAATGGCAAGAGAGTCGTCGTTCCTCGCAGTCAGTTCCACTTCGATTCCGCGACGTCGCAGATCACGATCGACAATCGGAATGCATTTAAGGGAATCGACTGGACTCAGCCCGTAACCGCGACGGTTACATTCGATAACCATGTGATCGCTTTGACGAAGCCAGTACACAGCCCGGACACACTTTCGGTGACGCTCAACGGCGAAGAGATCACCGACTTCACCGTCGATTACAGCAACCGGACGCTGATCTATCTGGGAGACGATGTCGGTGAGATCGAGATCACCTACGAAACATTGTCCGCATCGACCAGCGAGGCCCCGATCACGATCATCATCACCGGCGGGGCCAGCATGGATGCGTCGTTCGGTTTGTTTGCGAAGATGGAAGGACAGATTGAGCTGACGTTTGAGGGATCTCAGTTTACGGCGGAAGTCGCGGCGGCTCTGACGGTTTCTTATCTGGGTGAAATCGGTGATGCTGCCGGAACCTTCGTGATCAACGACAACAACGGCAGTGACGATGGCGGCATTGAAGTCTGGGGAGCGTTGTCTGTTGAGACGGGTGACGGTCTGGACAAACTGAAGACGCTGGGCATCGATCTGAACGGAATCGGTGTGTTCGCAGTCAATACGACGGACGAAGCGCAGAGCGTGGAAATTACGCGACTGGTGTCCGGTGCCGACTATCCGTTTGATGCGTCTGAATTCGACGATCCTCAAACCATCGATCTCACGGCCAACACCTTCAGCCTGTTTGTTGATGCCGTGGCGACGTTCAATTCGCCGGTGAATGATTCGGAAGTCTTTGCGATCGACGGACAGTTCTACATGGAACTGGCTGCAGATTCGAAAGGGACGCCGGATACGGCCGACGATGAGTCGTGGATTGACATGGTCGTGTCGGGGGCGGCGAGTCTGGCGAATGACCTGCTGACCTACAATGTTGATGGCGTCATGCACATCGACGACCAGGGAATCGCGGCTCGCATGAAGTTGACCAGCCAGGCAGCGACGTCTTTGATAGCGACGTCTTTGATCCCGAGTGTCGATGTCAGCGGCAGTTTTGGCTTCTACGTCAACACCACTGGCGTGGAGCAAACCATCGTTCTGCCGGAAGATTTCACGGCTGACATTGATGGCGTGAGAATCGACCCGAGCGGAAATCGTTTTGTTTCCATTTCCGCCGAAGCACCGAAGTTTCCGACGAACTTCCAGGCTGGCGGTGATCTCAGCTACAACAACCTGACCTTCGAAGATACCACATCGACCTACTACGTCGTCATGGGAACTGGTGGAGTGGTTGTGAGTGACGTGTTCGACTTGCAAGGCAGCTTCCGCTTTGCACTCAGCACAACCGATTCATCTGCTAAGATCTCCATGGAAGCGAAGGCGGAACTGGATGTCGATCTAGCCGGCCAAACCGTGTTTTCGTTCGGCGTGAATGGATTCATGGAGTTCGACCAGACCGGACTTGTGGCACTCATCGACGTCGATCTGGCTAGTGGGTTTAGTCTGTCCGATAACCTTGCTTTCGACGCGGACTATCAACTTCGGCTGAACAGCACCAGTAACTCAGTGGCGGTTGACGGTATCTTGATTGCGACCGGCGGCGGGCTGCACATCGACGGAGGGTTGGGCATTGGTTCGTTGAATCTGGACGGTCAGTACGACATCACCGTGGCTCCCGATGAACTGACCATGGTGATCGATGCGGGCGTTTCATTCTTCGGAGCGACGTTCGATGTCATTGGAATCGCCGGCGTGTACGCGGATGGCGTGGCGTTTGCCATCGGGCTGGGTGCGAGCACGATTCAGCCGGTACCGGGATCGACGATGGTCTCCATCGACGGCACGTTTGGCCTGAGCGTCAACACGACGGCATCGAGTCACTTTGGACTTCCGGCAGACAGTGCGGTTGTGCATGTCACAGACGTGACTGCCAATCTGTTCGGTTTCACCATGGAGGGCAACTTTGACATCACGATTCAGACGACCGGTCTGGTGATTCACGGCAACTGGAACTCTTCGTTCTTCGGCCTGGCGGACCTGACCGTGACCGGTACTCTGGATTCGGCCAATGTCGGTGCGTTTTCGTTTACCGCGAGCGCTGGCATTGGAGTCGGTGACAGTTCCTTCGGTGTCAACGGATCAACTTCGGTCACGTTTGCCTACGCCGGATTCACGGGCAGTATTGCCGGCAGCGTGAATGCGTTCGGGGTATCTCTTGCGGATCTTTCCAGCACGATTCTGGTGTCTCAGGGCATTGTCAGTGCTGACTTTGCGATCAACGTGCTGATCACGCCTCAGATCCACGTTCACATCCCGCTGCCCTGGCCGCTGGATGATATCGACTTTACGATTCCGGAAGTTCGAGTTGGCGGAAGCGCTCACTTTGTGCTGGGACAAACGACGGCTCCTGCGGCGATTCCGGTATCGCCGGCTGCTCCGGAACTCGCGACGCTGCTTGCAGGCGGCGTGTTGAGGCTGAATCTTGGCGTCGATGCTGTTCATCGCGGGACAACAGAAGCGGAGAAAAGACTCTACGCGGCTCAGGCCAAAGAGAATTACGTCATCACACAGGTCGGTAACATCACTAAAGTCACTGGTCTCGGTGTGAAAACCGCACAGGAGTTCACGGGCGTTACCAAAATCGTCGTCAACGACTCGCAGGGTGGAAACAACTACATCCGGTTCAGCGAGGATGTGAGCGTACCGGTTGAGATCAACAGAGACGTTGCTGCCATCGGAAACAACCACATCATCACAGGAGGCGGGCTGGCAACAATCAACGGCGGTACCGGTGCCAACCGCATTGAAGTCGGCAGCGGCGGCGGCACTTATACCGGTGGCCGTGGTGGCCAGACGATTACCGATAATTCCGGCGGACAGTTCACGATCACAGAAACCGGATTTTCGAAGTACGGTCTGGACACGACCACTTCGTCCAGCGGAGCCACGACATCGGCCACGTCTGTGCTGAGCTATGCGAACGGCAATACGGCGGCCGATCAGAATACAATCACCTTCAGCGGCGGTACGCTCAGCAATGTTGTGCTGGAAGGAAGTTCGGGGGTTGTGTCCGAGTTCGCTATCGGCAACTGGACCGGCCCGGTTGAATTGAAGGGAGCCAGTGGTCAGGCCAACAAACTCAAGGTGACCGGCGACACGGACTTCGTGCTGACCAACAATAATGTGACTCAAACCAGCGGTGCCAATACTTATAGCGTCGCACTGGAAAACATCACCGATGCCACGCTGATTGCGACCAATCGAGCACACAGTTTTGATGTCGGCAGTTGGACGGGAACCGGTCGAGTCATCGGTACTGCCGGATTGCACGACACGCTGATTCCCGGCACTCTGTCCAATACCTGGGACATCACGGGGCAAAACTCAGGCAGTTTGACTCGTTCAGGAATTGCCGGTGCCATCAATTTCGAAAGCATTGAAATTCTGCAGGGCAATGATCAGAACGACACCTTCCACTTTGACAATGGTGCGAGTGTGGACGGCACGCTGGATGGTCGCGGCGGCAACGATGTCGTCGATTACTCGGCTTACACGACGGCGATCATCGCCAATCGGCAACTGGCCACGATCACCGGTGTGGGTGGCACCATTCGCAACGTGGAAACCGTCATCGGCGGCACGGCCATGGACACAATTGTTGGTGAAGATCGAGCCACCGACTGGCACATCACGGCGAACAACAGCGGCACTGTTCAATCCACGGGTGGCCTGCCATTGCCATTGCTGAATTTTCAGAGCATCGAAAATCTGACAGGAAGCCTCGGCCGCGACGTGTTTTTCTTTGATCCACTGGCACGCGTCGATGGCGTGATCGATGGTCGTGGCGGTGCGAGCGACCTTGTTGATTATTCAAACCGTCAGGACAAGTTTGCAACGGCCACTGGCTGGATAACACCGGTGACTGTGGTTCTCGGCGACACAACGCCAACCGCCAGCAGCACAAGTGCCAGTGGCGGTTTCATCAATGTTGAAAACGTGACCGGCGGAGCGGCCAACGACACCATCACGGGAAACCGATTTGCCAACATACTGCTGGGCGGTGCGGGCGATGATGTGATTTCCGGCGGCAGCGGGAACGACCAGATCGACGGCCAGGCCGGCAACGACACTCTGTATGGTGACGACGGCAACGACATTCTGCTGGGCGGCTCCGGGGACGACACGATTTTCGGCGGTCGCGGCAATGACTTCATCGACGGTCAGGCAGGCAACGATACCCTGGACGGCGGACTGGACGACGACACTCTGCTGGGTGGCGACGGCAATGACGTGATCACCGGTGATCTTGGCAACGATCAGATTGATGGCCAGGCGGGCGATGACGTTCTGAACGGCGGCGGTGGAAATGACTTCATCGTTGGCGGCTTCGGCAACGACAAGCTTGACGGCGGAGCGGGCGATGACGTGCTGTTCGGTGGTTTTGCGATCGGGACGGCGGCTGATTACGATCGTGGCAATGCGTTCAACTTCGAGTTGCCACTCTACTGGACGTTGATCGAGGATTCCTATTCCAGCAGCACCGGCGACAATTTTGGTCGGTTACCCAATCTGGACGATCCAATCGGCCATGGGGATCGCTATCAGCCGCCCAGGATCACGCCCGTGATCGTTCTCGGACTATCGATCGCTGGAGTTCCGAATGACGGCAACGATGTTCTCATCGGCGGACCGGGCCATGACATCTTGTTTGGCGGGTCCGACAGCGACGAACTGTATGGTGATAGCAACCAACGTGATGCGCAAGGCAAGGTGCTTGAATTTGCTACCGACGGCAATGACTACATCGACGCAGGCGCTGGTTCGGATCTGACCGTCTTCGGCGGCGGCGGCGATGATGTGATTCGCGGTGGCGCTGGCGACGACAACATCGACGGCGGCACCGGTATCGACCAACTGTACGGCGATGACGGTGATGACTCGATCTTCGCCGGTGCCGGTCACAGCAATGGTCGACAAGCCGGGCAGCGTTTGTACGGCGGCGCGGGACGCGACAGTTTGTATGCGTATGCACCGACAAGCGACTTTGCGACCGAAACACCGCTAGCCGGAGACCAGTTGTTTGGCGGTGACGGCGGTGATTTCTTACGCGGAAATATTCGCCGCGAGCTACTCGTTGGTGGAGCGGGCAATGACTTCATCCACGGCGATATTCTGCGCGGACCCGATGGGTTGCTGAATACCTTTGCCGACACGATGGGTGCCAACGATCTGTTGTTCGGCGACAGCGGCGACGATCAATTGTTCGGCGGCGGCGGCGATGATGTGATCTGGGGCGGTGCCGGGACCGATTTGATCGACGGTCAAGACGGTGCCGACACGCTGTACGGTGGTTCCGGCATCGATCTGTTTATCCTGCCGACTTCGCTGGGCGCGGAAAACCGCGTGCAAGCACAAAATGTGGTGGACACGATCGACGGGCACTTTGGCAATCTGACTAAAGGCGACGTCAAGAATGACAATGCCACCGATATCCTGGTGATCGACGGGACAAGCTTGAACGACGTGATCCTGCTCAGCCAGACCATTGCGGCGGCCAAAAGGCAGCCGCAATTGCGCATCGATTACAACGGTCAAGTAT
Source organism: uncultured Gammaproteobacteria bacterium (assembly GCA_964402835.1). Classification (GTDB taxonomy): domain Bacteria; phylum Pseudomonadota; class Gammaproteobacteria; order Natronospirales; family JAIVGZ01; genus JAIVGZ01. Next base: position 9,867 of record CAYODZ010000176.1, read on the forward strand.
TGCGAGTCAACATGCTCGACGCCCAGGGTACGCCGCTGGTCGAACAATTCCAAGTCGCCGGTCTGGCTGGCAACGACACGATCGGCTTCGTCACAGCCGATACGCAATTGCCGTTCAATCCCGTAGCGGCAGGTTTGTCCGACCCGCTGAATCTCACGCTGCTGAGCAAACGCAGCCGCGACTTCATCGGCGTCTTCGATGGGAACAGCGGCGACGATATCCTGATCGGAGGCGCCGGACGGGATCGCCTGGATGGTGGCCGCGGCAGCGACGTGCTGTACGGGTTCGGCGGCGACGACCGACTGTGGGGTGACGGTGGCGAAGGCTCGTTCGCGGACCATGACGTTTTGTTTGCCGGTCAAGGCAACGACGACTTGCTCGGCGGCCAAGGGACCAACGAGCTTTATGCCTGGTCGCTCGACCCGCACGGCATCGACTTCGGCGTGTTCGTCGATGACCAAGGCAAGCTTTATCCCGGCGACAGTGCCGGTGGTACGCGAAGGCAGGAAGACACCGGACTGAATCGTATTCTCGGCGGCAGTAACAGCGACCATCTGTACGGCGGCACCGTGATCGACTTCCTGGAAGGCAATGGCGGCAACGACACGCTGTACCGCTCCAACGGCAGTACCTTCGAATCGCTCGACGGCGGCCTCGCGGGTGATGCGTGGAAGGAGTATGCCAAGGAGTCGGACAAAGTCTGGTACGTCTCGGGCACGAATGCGGCGGATGAAATCCATGTCGACTTTGTCACCGAACCGGGATTGCTGGCAGATCATCACCTGATTACCCGTCTGACGAATAACAACGGCAACTTCAGTTTCGCGGCCCAGGTGCGATTGGACTTCGAGGCCACGGATGTCAACGGCAATCTAGTCTGGGATCCGCAGGACCGCGTGCTGGACACCAAGAACCTGTTGGCGGCCCGCGAAGCCGCCGTGGATGCCAATGCCACCGCGGAATCCGACCCGGCGATCCTGGGCCGAGCACTTGCCGATTTGAAATCAGCTCAGACGAATCTCGTGAATGGCTTGCTGCCACCGGAAGGTGACTTCCTCGTCATCTTGATCGACGCGTTGGACGGCAACGACATCATCACCGTTGGGCCGACGGTGCAGAAGACGGTGTGGATCGACGCGGGCGCGGGGGACGATCGCGTCGAAATCCGCAGTGGCAACGCGATTCTGCCAGACAAAGCTGAAGCTGCCGCGCCTGCGGGTGGTCTGCGCGGTCGCAACGATCTTTCGACGCAGGCCTTCGAGTTACTCAAACCGGTCAACGGTGGCCTCACGACCTTCGATGGAAACACCGTTGCCCGTGGTGTGAGTTTCACCGGGTTGACGATCGACAACCCACAGGACATCGATTGGTTTCAATTCCAGTTAGCGGCTGTCCCGCTTGCCGATGCGAAGATCGAGCTGGCCAGCGGAGCGCCGATCGACGGACTTGGCTTAGAAATTTATGAGAACAGAGAGGGAACCGACGTCAGCAATCCCGCCAATCGCATCAATGCGGGTACGTTCGCGACCAACGGCGATCGCGGTTCCATTTCGCTGGCGGGTCTCGACCCAGGCAAAGTTTACTTGCTGCGCGTGAACAGTCCGAATATTGTGCCGACGGTCTATGACGTGCGATTCAATTTGACGAATACGACCAGCGCTGCTGAACTTGCCGAATTTACCGCGATCAATTTATCTCTGCGAACCGATGTGGTGCGCCGCGATGTGATCGTCGGTGGCCCGGGTAATGACGTGTTGATGGGCGGAGCGGGCGAGGACTGGATCTTTGGCAACGACGGCGACGATGTGCTCAGTGGCGGTCTGGATCGCAACGCCAGCGACTTGCTGTTTGGCGGTGCGGGGAACGACACCTTCCAGATCATTCCCGACTTCTTGCCGCTATTGGGCAATCAACCCAACACCGTCTTCGATCCGGCGACGCAGACCTACTTGCCGACGTTCAGCGATCAACTGTTTGGCGGCGAGGGCGACGATCGCGTGTTGTTCTTGGGCGGTGACAAAGATCGACGTGGCTTCGATGTGCCCGATTTCGTCTCGCTGCGTTACAACACGGGCCTGCATCGGTACGAGTTTACCAGTCTGGTCTGGGACATCGGCACGCAGGATTTCCGCACTGAGCCAGTCGACTTCGACGGCGACGGAATGAACGACGGAACCGCCTATCAACAACAATACATGTTCTATCAGGCCCGCGACGTGGAGAGCACCGTATTCATCATGGGCGATGGCAACGACGTGGTGCGCGCCGACCCGGGCTTTCAATTCCTACCGCTCAGCGGCACGTTCGACGCTTCGTTGTTCGACGAGTGGGGCATCGATCTCGGCGACTTCCAACAAGGAGCCCGCATCGCGGCCTTGGACATTCGCGGTGGAGCCGGTAACGATGTGCTTTATGGCGGAGCCTTGGCCGATACGATCGACGGTGGAGCCGGATCAGACTTGATCGTCGGCGGCGGCGGCAATGATAAATTAACTGGCGGTTCGGGCGATGATCGGATCTTTGGTCGGACCACGACGGACGCTGACTTGTCCTATCCGTATGCTCCAGCCGCAGCCCCCAATTTTCCTGCCGCTGGCTTTCCGTCCGAACCCTTCACTTACGAACTCGTACAACCCTTACGTGACTTGGTGGAGCCTGGCATATCGGGCATCGACTTGAACGAAGTCGCGAGCATGAGCCTCGACAACGCCTTGGCTTTGATCGGCTCGGTTCGCGGCGAGCAGCTTTCGGCGCTCACCAACATCGGCGACTTCAACGACGATCAACAGGACGACTTCATCGTCAGTGGCCAGACGACGAGCTACATCCTGTACGGTCCCGTGACGCTGGACGCAATCGAGAATGTCGCCGAGTATGCCGAGATCATTATCGATCATGCGGCACTCGGTCGTCCGGCGACTCGGTTTGGAGACATCAACGACGACGATGTTGGCGACTTGGCCTTCGTCCGCCGAGACGGCAACGATACGCTGGTGACAGTCGTCTTCGGTGGCAAGACAGGCCGCATCCAGGGGGATACAGCGCTCCCCTGGCCGCGATATTGGGACGCGAGCTTTGCTCAAACCTTCCTGGAGTACCTCGGACCCGATGCCCAGGGACTGAAGATTCGTCTGGCAAATACACCGCTGTCGCAGGCCGACACGTACTCCGTGATGATCGCCGATTTCACTGGCGACCCGCTGGACGACCTACTGGTGATTGCCGGGACCACGCAGGGCGTCACGCCGACCGCTGGGCAATACGATCTGGGTTACCTGTTCTCCGGTCAGACGATCGACAACTTTACCGCCACGGCAGGCGTGCCGGAGCTGACGACCGCCAGTCGTCAGACGACGATTCGCACGACGCAACAATTCGCCAGTTTGAAATCGGCAGTGGCTGGCGACGTGAATGGCGATGGCTGGCAGGATCTGTTGGTTGGCAGTTCCCTGGTGACGTGGTTCAACTCGACCGGCACTTCGATTGTCTTGCGGAACCTGGTGAGTCCGGCAAGTAGCGCGACGCCGATGGCGCTCGGCGATTTGAACGCCGATGGATACGATGATTTTGGTTTGAGCCACGCGGACCGGCTGGATATCTTTTTAGGCGGCCAAAACAGCTCATTCATCCTCTCCGATATTCTCGGTTCGGTTCCGGATTTCAGAGTGACCGGCAGCGCCCTGTCGGCGACGGCGGGCGACTTCAATGCCGACGGATTGCCGGACCTGGCAGTGGTCCCGCTCGCGCCTCTCGCAGTCGGTGGCGAACAACTGTCCGTCTTCTGGTCGCTGGTGAGTCGCAGCACGCAGTCGCTGACGCTGGCCGACGCGGACGTGACGTTCCCCATTCGCGCGGCGGGAGAGCTGGGTGACTTCAGTCTGTCGCTGCCACAGCTTGACCTCAACAACGACGGCATCGGCGATCTGGCTGTCGGCACGCGCGTGCCTAGCGGGCCGACGGGTGATGACACGGGTCGAGTTCATCTAATCTACGGCTCGCGTCCGAGGATCGCGATCCCGACAGCGTTCGATACGCTGGAGAACGTCTCCGTGCCGGGGAGTGGATCGTTTGTCGCCAATCGCGGGACCGGGCGACCGGACTTGTTCCCTGGTGCCGACTTGACCTACACGTTCGAACCGGGAACGAACGAGCGTTGGTTTCAATTCAGCACGCTGGGCGATGGGGTCGGCGGCGACAGCATCCGCATCGTGACTCATGCCACCGCATCCGCACCGACACCGGGGACGCCGGGCTTTCCGAATTCGGAGAACATCGATAACGCCGACTGGAGTTTGAACCCTGATCCGAACATTACCGACGCGACTTCGATCCCCCACACGACGATCGTGGCTGTCGGTGACGACATGATTCACGATTACGCCTTCTTCGCGGAGGCCGGATCGCGCGGCATCTTTGACGTCGATGAGAACAATTTTGAAACTTTCATGTTTCTGTTCGATGCCGATGGAAATCAGCTCGCATTTAGTCAGGATTTGACGTTTGATCCTGGTGATGACCCTCGTACACCGACCACGCGCTTTAACGATTCGTTCATCGACTACACATTCGAAACCAGCGGCACGTACGTAGTTCGCGTTGTGCGGCTGCCCGATCGCGCTCCGGGCTTCGACGAGAATTTTCCGGATCGGTTCACGCTGCATCTCTCCGTCGAAGGCCATGCGGTCGATCTGGTGTGGACCGAGCTGGAACCGAACGACTCGAGAGCGTTCCCGCAAGACCTGGACGGTGCCAATTGGAATCTGAGCAGCAATCCGGCCATCGTCGAATCAACCGCGATTCCGCACATCACGTTGGCAGGCACCGGGGACGGCACGTTCGACTTCTATTCGTTCACGGCTCAGGCGGGGGCACGAGGCGTGTTCGACATCGAGGGGAACAATGGATCGGCACAAATCACGCTCTACGACCCGGCCGGGTTTGCGTTGGCGCGAGCGAACATCAATGAGATGATCGATTTCACTTTTCCTGCCAGCGGCAAGTATCTGCTCGGTGTGAACAATAGGCATCCGGTCGATATCTTCGCTGCTCCGTTGCCTCCAGCCATCGGCGACACTTACAAAGTACAAATCTCTGTCTCGTCGCAATCGCCGGTCGTCGATGTGACGACGGCCGACTTGGTCGATGCCGACGGGCATGTGCTGGCGAGCGGCTCCTCGGCGATCGACCTGCGAACGCTGGACGCGGGTACTTACTACTTGCGAGTTTCGCAACTGAGCGTCGGTGGGATACCGTTCAGCATCCAGTTCGATGCACCGATCCGAGGTCAAACGCGGAAGCCCAGTACGCTGCCGGATCGCGATCTGATCCATGGCGGCGAAGGGGACGACACGATCGTCGGCAACTTCGATCTGGACCGCTTGTTCGGCGAGGGGGGCGCGGACACGTTCGCGGGCGAACTGATCGAAATCCGCGACCGCGACGTGGCCGACAACTCCGACATCAATGTCGATAGTACTGAGCTGTCGTTTGCTGTTATTGCTCAGCCGCTGGACCCGGTCGTCAACGTCTCGGATCTCCAGCTCGCTGCCTCAGTCGCCAATGCGTTGGACATTCCCGTCACCTACGCACCGTGGCATCTCTGTCAGGGATGTTCGGCGTCGTCGCCATCGCTCAATTTCAGCGGCGCTCCGGGGAGCTACATCGATCTCGGACTTGATTTCTTTACCAACAATGGAACGATCGCCGCCTGGATCAGAACGCACGACGCCGGCGATTCCTTCCGCGGCATTATTGTGAAGCCGGGCCTTTACGGGTTATTTCTATTGGACAATGTCCTAGTTACTTTCGACTGGATTTCTGGCGTAACCCATTCAACAGGAGTGAACTTGGCGGATGGACAATACCATCATGTGGCCATGACGTTTTCCGAGGGCCAGGATTCCATCCTCTATATCGACGGCGTCATGAAACTGGCATTCCCGTTGTCGATAGGTGGTACCAACCAGAATCTGGTAATCGGCGCCGGAAATGCCGGTGGCACGATCCAGACTTTTGCCGGTGTAATCAGCGATGCTCAGTTCTTTAGCGGGTTTCTTTCCGCCGACAAAGTCCGGGAATACATGAATGCTCCGGTGCCTGCTAACGCGGCAGGCTTGAGTGGTTATTGGCCTTTGGACGAAGGACTCGGTTCTGTCGCCGCCGATCGTTCACCATTTGGACGTTCAGGCACAATTCACGCCGGCACCTGGACCGCAGGCGCGGCGTACCCGCGGATTCCTGGCGAGTTCCATGCCACCGAATTGGCGAGCGTCACCAACTTGGACGCCCACGATCGAGGCATCGCGAGTCTGACCGGCATCGAGCATCTCGGCAATTTGTTGTCGCTCGACTTGTCGAACAATCAACTCGATAACGCCGATCTGGTCAACTTTGTCCCGCGCCGATTGACGGATGGCGAGCAGGCAGGCGAACTGGTTGGGCTGCAACACTTGCAGCAGTTGAACCTCGACGGCAACACGGCCCTCACCAACATATCGAGCCTCGCCGCGTTGACGGAACTCCGCAGCTTGAAACTCGAAGGGACCGGCGTCAATGCGTCGGCCAATAACACGACCAGCACGTTGCTCTCGCTGCCCGATCTTGAATTCCTGACGATGCCCAATCGGTTCCTGCAAGCCGGTCAGAATTTGGTGTTCGACGAAGGGGACGAGGTCAATCTGCTGTTGGCTGATCCCGCATCGACGGTGCCGTGGCAAGTCTTTTATCCGTGGAACTTCTTTGATGAGCCGTTCGCGTCCGGAACCGGTGCGGTTCAGTTCGACACGACGGACAGCGGTCTGGCGACGCTCCGGATCGGCACGGTCTTCCCGGTGCTGGACATCGAGGATATTCAGCTCTACATTCGCAACGTCTCGCCCGTAATCGAGAGCGTGCCGGAATTGACCGGCATCCGCGAAGGCCAAACCATTTCGATTGGACCGAACGTCGGCGGCAACTTCGACGTGCTGATCGACGGCAGTAGCGTGGGCCAGATCGTCGTCACCGATCCCAGCAGCGCCGATCTGGCGAATCTGCAAGCCCGCTTTAGCTTGATCGATCGAAACGGACTCATCACCGAATTGCGTAACACGTCGCTGCACCTGGACGGCACCAACTCCGTGCAAGTCTCACACAGTGCCGACCTCGACATCCGCCGCCAGATCACGCTGGAAACGTGGCTGAAGATCGACAGCTTCGACACCCCATGGCAACCGATCTTTCAGAAGGGCACGGGAGCTAATCCCAACAGCGCGACTTACAGCCTGTCGGTTAACAGCTCTGGGCTACTGCGATTAACTTCGGCGGATGAAGTCGGTGAGGAAATCGCCGAGACGGCGCCAAGCACGATCCAACTCGGCCAGTGGCATCACGTCGTTGGCGTGATCGATCGAGTAGCCGGCAACTTGACGATCTACGTCGATGGCGAGGTCGCAGGCGCTGGCTCAGTCCGCACGACCGATGCCAGGTCGAACAGGGCTCCCTTGCTGATTGGCGAGACGTTCGAGAACGATTCCAGTTTCTCGCCACTCAACGGCAGCCTGAACGAAGTGCGGATTTGGAGCAGCGCTCGGACCGAGGAGCAAATCCTCGCCGGCATGAATCAGCCTTTGCAAGGTAACGAATCCGGCTTGATCGCGTACTATCGCCTAGACGAAGCCGGCGGCGATGTCGTTCGTGATTCGACGGTCCGTGCCCATGACGGCGTGCTGGGTATTTCCGGCCCTGTGACGACAATCGCCGGTCTATTCAATACGGGAGTCGACGAAGACGGTGTGCTCAAGCTATCAGGGGATGATCCTCACTATCAGATTACCAGCCAACCTGGTTCAGGAAGCTTGGTGGATGAAATATTCAAGCTGGCGGGACCGGGACTAAAGCCGACCTGGACCGGCGGGCCGGGTGGCCTTCCCGGCGAATACGCTTTGCGAACGACGTTCGAGCTACCAAACAATGTCGACGTTAACTCAGTCGTGATCACTGGCCGATGGTTCACACTCGACTCGGGAGTGGACATCCGAATCAACGGAGTGTCGGCTGGGACCGGACAACCAAGTAGTTCGGGTAGCGACTCGTCGTTTTGGATTGATGGCGGATTCTTACCGGGGACGAACTCCTTCGATTTCGTTGTGCAGAATGCTCCCGCTGGAGGTTCCGGTGAACTTATTCAGGTGTTCGATCCGTTTGGAATCCGGGTCGTCGACATGGTTGGCAGTTTCCATACGCGTGATGCGTCTCGCGGTGAATCCTGGACCAACGACATCCCAAGTCCATTGAAACTCGAAGACAACGCGGTGTACGATCTGCGCATCACGGTCCACGACGATGATGGCGGTTCGGACTCATCGACTAGCCTGCTTGCCGTGAGCAATGTTGATCCAACGACGGTCGGCACGATTGGCGACGTAACGGGCAGGACCACGGCACTCGTGCGATCCGCGTTACAGTTCGACGGACTCGATACCGTCCTCACACCGCTGAATATCGATCAGAACGTCACGGGAGGTGCGACGTTTGACGTCTGGGCTTATCCCACCGGAACTTCGACGGCAGCTCAGCCGATCATCAGCACGAGCAGCGAGTTCATCGATCTTTCTGATGTGCCTCGCCCGTCCTTCGATTGGTCGCTGCTGCGTCAGGGGAACAACTGGATTTTGTTTAACGGCGTGACGTCGATGGACACGGGCGTCGCGGTTGAAACGAACGTCTGGCAGCATTTGGCCGTGACGTTCGATCCCGCTACGGGAGTCAGCTTCTATAAGAATGGATTGCTGGAGTTTTTCACGCCGCAGATTGGCTTTCGTGACACGGACCAGGATGTCACGTTCGGGAGTCATCGTGCCGGGAATGCGGGTAAATACTTTGAAGGCAAACTGGACGAGATCCGCATCTGGGACCGGCCGCTAGCCGTCGCCGAGATTGTGAACTCGCGGCGCGGTCAAGTAACCGCTGACGCTCCGAACTTGATCGGCTATTGGTCGTTCGACGAACGCGATGGCGAGGGCGATCTGTCTTATCCTGCGTGGGTCGAGGAAGAACCCAACGACTTCATCATACCGCCTGATTCCGTGGGGTTCCCGCAGAGTCTGGACCATGCAAACTGGAATCTGGGGAGTAATGCGGAGATCACCGAGTCGACTACCATTCCGCACATTACGGTCGCAGGAACTGGCGATGGGACATTTGATTACTACTCGTTCACTGTTGGCGGCGATGGCGCGCGGGGGATATTCGCCATCACTGCAAGTAATCCGAATGCCCAGATCTACCTCTACGATCCGGCGGGAACATTGCTGAGAACCGGCAATGCCTCGGACCCGATTGACTATAAGTTTCCGGTGACCGGCGACAGTTTTCGCCAGCACATACTCGGTGTAAAGAATAGCGTTCCCGGTGATAGCTCCGCTGATCCTTTGCCACCTGCCGAAGGAGACATTTACTCCCTCAACATTTCGCTCTCCTCCGCGACTCTGGCAATTGACAATGATGACAGTCGGCCCGTTTCGACGAGCGAGACATCACCGACTTTCGTACCGCTGGGCGGGGCCGTGAAGCTCGACGGCTCGCTGTCGACTGATCCCGGAGTCCTGGACACACTTTCCTACGCTTGGGAATTCCACAGCAACAACGGTCAGGTCCTCGCGCCTTCGACCGACGCGCGGCCCCAGTTCACGCCGCTGTACTCCGGTGTCTACGAGGTGACGTTGCGAGTCACAGATTCCGACGGAGGCAGCAGTTCAGTCACGACGTCCTTCGCTGTCGATCCAGTGGCGGTCATCAACGATCAAGCTGACTCGGCGTTGACGTTCGACGGCAATGACCGATTGACACTTGCGGCAGCGTCCCTGGATGGACTGAACGATGTGACGTTGGAGTTCTTGATTCAGACGACTGCGGCGAGCGATCAACGCATCTTGCACGGACACAACGCCGATGTGACGGACGAACTCGCGATCGAGTTGCGTGCCAACGGCAGCCAGATCGTGTTCTTCTCGCACTCCGATCCGATCGTCGACGAGGGTAACGATGGCAAACACGTCTTCCAGTTGCCGACTCCGATCAATGACGGTCGCCCACACCATATCGCATTGACACGGAACTTCGACACCAATCAAACGCAGTTGTTTGTCGATGGCCAACTGATCGGCACGCGCGCTTCGGGGACCTATTTCCCACTGACCATCGAGTGGGTGACCGTGGGACAAACTTTCGATGGAACAACGGGGTTCATGGGTTCGCTCGACGAACTGCGGATCTGGAACACGATCCGCACGCCATCTCAGATCCAGCTTGACAGGAACCGACAACTCACGGGGAGCGAAGGTGGCTTGGTCGGCTATTGGACATTCAATGAGTTGCCCGGCAGCACGGCCATGATCGACCGGACGACCCATGGTTACGATGGCGTGCTGGGCACGGGCGACGCTGAGCCAGCGCTCACACGCGCCCACGGTCCGATCCGCGAAGGCCAATCGCTTGTGTTCGACGCCTTTCGTTCCAGTCTGCTGGGCAACGTGCGCGGCACGGGCGACGATGTCCAGCGCGCCTATGCCTGGTCGGCCATCAACGCCGCGAATCAAGTCGTCGATAGCGGATCTTCGGCCACTTACCGCTTCACGCCTATCGACGATGGTATTTACACCATTCGGTTGACCGTGACCAACTCGTTCAGCCCCGCCGGTGTTTTGCTGAACGACACAAGCGAGGTCTCGATCAACGTCGCCAACGTTGCTCCCTCGATTGCTCTGAGCGGCAACGAGCGTACTCTCGAAGGTGCGACTTACCAACTGACGCTGGGTGCGGTGACCGATCCGGGTTCCGAGACGATCGTCGAGTATCGCGTCCATTGGGGCGATAACTCGACGGACGTGTTCACAACTGCCGGCGTCAAGTCGCATATCTATCTGGACGGTCCCGCCACGCACACGATCAACGTCGAAGTCATCGACGAAGACGGAACCCACTTGGCGGGCACACTTCCGATTATCGTGAACAGTGCCATGCCGGTTTCCACCTTCCCTTTGCCACCGCATCTTGCTCCGGCTATGGATGCTCCGTCGACAGGATCAGCCGTCAACGTGCGAGCGTTTACGACCGCACCGCAGCCGGGTACGCCGAACACCGTGCAGGTGATTTACGAAGTCACGGGTGAATCGGCCGCTCCGTTCAGCATTTCGATCTATGAATCAACTGACACCGTATTTGATTCGGCAACGGATCAGCAGGTCGGTGCCGTGATTCAGATCTCCGCTGCCGCGATGCTGACACCGGGACTGCATGTGGTCACACTGCCCGCAGGCCTGTATGCCGCTTCTCTGACGTCGGACGAAGTCCCTTTTGTGCTGGCCGTTGCCGATGGCTCGCAGGTTAACGGTACAACTCGGGCCGTCAGCTTCTACGGCATTTACCAGGCACCGCCCGTTGCCTCTGAAACGGATGGCACGATTGTCATTCGCGGTCTGGACAACACTGGCCGTTACACCGCTTCGGTGAATGATGAGATCATTATCACCGGCGAATCGGACGGCGAATTCCTTGTAACAAGCAATCTGACGGATGAACCCGTTCACATGGTCAGCGATCCGTCCGCCGTGATCGTGGTGATCGCGGCCGGTGGAGACGACGTCGTAAAAGCCGACGACTTCGTCCTGCAACCGCTGCGCATTTTGGGAGGCCCTGGCAGCGATACGCTTCGCGGCGGCGCGGGCGACGATCGCTTGGACGGAGGAGGAAACGCAGGCGATGTGGTCGAGGCGAGTGCCGGTGTCGATACCATCACGAACGTAGACGGCGTCGCGTTCTGGGGTACGCCGCAGGACGATCTGATTACGGTGGGCTGGGATCTCCCCGAGCATCAGCACGACCTGGACGAGTGCGTCTTTCAGGCTCCAAGTTGCTCGCATCGCGACATCTTGGTTGTGACGATCAACGACCAGGTCTTCAGGATGGACTACACACCGCAAGACAATGCGGAGACCATTTTCGTCTTCGCTGGTGCGGGGAACGACCGAATCGAGATGACGCCTGAAGCGGCACAGCATTGGAACGGCGAATTCCACGGTGAAGAGGGCAACGACATACTCATCGGTGCCAGTTCCCGCTTCGGTAGCGACCGAGGCGGCAAAGACCGGTTGTACGGCGGGCCCGGTGACGACACGTTGCAAGGTGGCGAAGGCAGCGATCTGCTCGACGGCGGAACGGGCAGCGATGTCCTGCGAGCCATCGATGATCTGAACATCTCCGCGACTCCCTACACATTGATCGTTCGAGTGGATCCAAGCGACATTTTCTCCTTGGGCGAGGGATGGACCCATGTAGCCCCTCAAATGATCGACGGCGAGTTGTTCCAGGTGCTGAAGCAAAACGATGCCACCTTGTTCATTTCGAGTCTCGCCACGTGGCAGAACGTGCTGCAACAGCAAGACGTCAATTTCGACGGAAGCGTCAGCCCCGTGGACGTCCTCATCATCTTCAATTATCTCGAGCTGGCGATCGATACCCAACTGCCGGTCGCCACCGCCGAAATGATCGCCGGCGCAGGCTATCTGGATGTCAATGGAGACGGATTCGTTTCGCCGCTGGACGCCCTGATCATCATCAACCTACTCAATTCGGGGTTCGTTGTGCCCCCGCCAGTCGCTGCGGTAGCGGAAGGCGAGAGCGTTCCTTGGAACACCCAGGGTCGAACATCGGCAAGAAGTGCAAGCATGTTTGAAGGGCTATCGCCGGTTGCTCGATCGATTGCCATCTCCTTGGGTTCACCCAAGTCCGGCGAGGGAGAAGCGTGGGACAGTGTGGTCGAGCCCCGTGTTTGGCCCGTCGCGTCGACCGACGAGCTAGGTCGTCTTTCAGAGTTACCTCATGAGCGAGAGTCGATTGGCGATCGTGCACACGCGGACTTCTTCGCCACGGATGAAGCCGACTTGGCCAATCTCGGCCTCGATTCGGTCCTTTACGAGTTAGCTGAAGACGTGGCTCGAGCGTCGTCGTGAACGGACTCGATCAAGAAACAAGACCAAGAAACAAGACGTCTACCACTTTGGTCGTCAAGTTCTCCGGCGTCGGAAGTTGATTGAACCGTGGGTTGCCAGGTTCGGGTGTCGCCGGTTGGATCGGCCGCGCAACGCCTTCAGGTGGGGAAGGACCGTCTCGGGAGGGCGGAGTGGGGACTGAAGGTGTCCGCGATCGATGGTCATGCGACGAAAATGCCCCGGCCGCGTCAAGGAAGGTAGACCGTCTAGACCGTCTGGCTTTATGGCAAAGGGTATCAGTCTGATTTCCAACCACGGCGACGTGGAAGTGATTGGCACGATTCAGGGACGCAACGGAGTACCGCTGGAGTCGCTGACAATTATCGCTCGCGGCAACCTGATGAAGTCGGGTCCCTTCGCGGGCCAATATCGTTTCCGGTCGCTGATTGATGATGCCACTTACTATGCGAATACTCCCGAGCTGGTTTCGGACAGTCTCGTCCTGGATGCCGCGAATCAGGCCGTTCAGAACTTTGCGGCTCTGGACCTTGTCCCGTTCACGACGACGGACGCAACGGTGATGAAAGATCCGGTCACGGGTCTGGACTTCTTCCGCGACCCAACCACAGGTGCGACCAGCAGGGCGATACGTTCATGGTGGCCGGCACCACGGCGGATGACCGCTTTCTGTTCGAGTTGCAAACCAACGGCAATGTCCAGGTGACGGCTCCGGACCTGGCGCCCACCATGTTTTCTTCTCCCGGCCAGGTTCGGGTCCTGGGATACGAAGGAAACGACAGCGCCGAGATTCAGGGCACCGACCAGAATGACACCTTCACGATCAGTGGCGAAATCATTGCATTCCAGTTGGGAACTGTCGGCCACCGTTTCCAATTGAGCAGCGTGGAGTCGAGCACAGTGGACGGGCAGGCCGGCAACGACACGTTCGCGATTCATGGGACAAATGTCTTTGAGAACCTGCGCGGCGGCAACGGAGATGACACATTCGTCTTCAGCGACGGCGCGGTGATCCCCGGCAACGTTGACGGCAACGGGGGATATAACACGTTGGATTACTCGCAACTCGCCAGTTCCGTGACGGTCGACCGGCGGCAAAACGCGGCCACCGGCATCGGCGGCGCGTATGCGAACATCTCCCGGGTGATCGGCGGCGGTGAGTTCGACATGCTCATCGGGGCCAACACGGACAGCACCTGGAACATCACCGGCCAGGATTCTGGGAATATCGGCGGCGCCGGGACGTTCGACTTCCAAGGCTTCGAGAACCTGCACGGCGGCAGTGGCAATGATGCATTCATCTTCAGCGACGGCGCCGGGGTTTCCGGCGACATCCATGGCGACGGCGGCTACGACACGCTGGATTACTCGCAACTCGCCAGCGCGGTGACGGTCGACCGGCAGCAGCATACGGCCAGCGGCGTCGGCGGCGCGTATGCGAACATCTCTCGGGTGATCGGCGGCGGCGAGTTCGATACGCTCATCGGGGCGAACACGGACAGCATCTGGAACATCACCGGCCAGGATTCTGGGAATCTCGGCCGCGCCGGGACATGCGACTTCCAAGGCTTTGAGAACCTGCGCGGCGGCACAGCGGACGACACTTTCCGCTTCGCCACTGGCGGCTCGGTGTGGGGCAATATCGCCGGCAACGGCGGCTACGATACGCTGGATTACTCACAGCTCTCGACGGCGGTGACGGTCGACCGGCAGCAGAGCATCGCCAGCCGCATCGGCGGCGCCTATGCCGGCATCTCCCAAATCCTGGGTGGCAGTGTCGTGGACACGCTGATCGGCGCCGATGTTCAAAGCCAGTGGGCGATCACCGAGTCGAACGCCATCCAGCCAATCCGCGTTAGCCGTCAGCACATCCATTCGCGTCGAGCCATGCCTGGAGATCCGCAAGCGAGCGAAAATCGAGCAACGCCTCGCCGAGCGCGGACAGTTGCTCGAACGGCAAGCGGTGGATACGCTGCTGAACTTCTTCGGGAAGCGGCCCGCAGAGTTTGGCAGCTTCAACAAGACCATCGCACTGTCTTTGGACTTCAGTGACTTGTCACAGCTTTCGTTTGCGGCGCCGCTTTTAAATCTGGGAGGGGACAAGCCTTGGGAAAGTGGCTAAGCCACAAAATGGGAAAGCGGCGACAAGTCGCCGCACTCCAAAACTCGGAAAAATCGGCCTCATATGACGTTTGAACTTCCAGGTGCAGCAGGATCCATTGCGGCTGGCCGGATCGCAGCCGCACCTGGACCAGCAAGTCGACCGTACGATTGCGCTGGCCGACCTGACCGAGGATTTGACTCAGCTCCTTGTCAGACCACTGCGGCGGATGGTGCCAGTCGATGGTTTGTGCGGCGGCTGGAAAATATTTTTCCAGCAGCTCGCGGAAGTGGCCTCGCAGGGCGTCTTTCCAGGCCCCGT
>CAYODZ010000177.1:0-1567 GCA_964402835.1 uncultured Gammaproteobacteria bacterium
GGGCGGCAATGTAGACGGGGTCGTCGTGGTAGTCGCGCACGAGGCTCAGACCGGGCAGCCGACGCCAGCGACGCAATTCATCGGTTACCGCATCGAACACGGCCGCGGTGGTTGAGGACGAGTATTGCGGATAGAGCGGCAACACGACCACGCGGTTCACGCCCGCATCACGCAGCGCGCGCAAGCCATTCGCAATCGACGGCTCGCCATAGCGCATCGCGAGTTCGACGCGCACCTTGCCTCCGTTGCCGGCATCGAACGCCTGCTGCAGGCTGAGCGCCTGCAACTCGCCGATCGCGCGCAGCGGCGACCCCGCGTCCGTCCAGATCTGTCGATACTTATGCGCGACTTCACCCGGTCGCGTGCGCAGGATGAAGCCGTTAAGGATCAACCACCAAACCGGACGCGGAATCTCGACCACGCGCGGGTCCCAGAGGAACTCCGCGAGGAAGCGGCGTACCGCGCGTGGCGTCGGCGCATCGGGCGTGCCCAAATTGCACAGCAGCACGCCATCCACGGTCAGTCGTTGCGCCCGTCAATCAGATCCCGGAACGAGCGCGCCTCATGGTCGACTTCCATCTGCCCGCTCTTGAGGCGATCGATGTAGTTCTTGTACGCGCGCATCGCCTGATAGCCGAAGAACAGCATGATCGGCACGTTCGCGAACAGCATCACGCCGGTGCCGAGGCCGGCGAGGTTGTCGAGCTCGGTCGGCGTCGTGATGAAGCCGAGCGTCGCGACGATGATGAGCAGGCAGTACACGAATTTGTACGGCATCACGGACTTCTCGCCCGCGAGATAAATCATGCCCTGCTCGCCGTAATAGCTCCACGAGATGATGGTCGAAACCGCGAACAGCCATGACGCGAGCGTGACAAGCCACATGCCAAGCCCGGGGTTCACGCTGTCGAACGCTTTCGCGGTCAGTGTGGCGCCGGCGTAGGTGACGTAAATGCCCGTATTCTCGATCGTGAATGGGGCTTCGCTACGGTGCACGCCCCACTCGATGTTGAACGACCGGCCATCCTGTACGAGCGCGCCATCGAGGCGATGCTTGTTGTTGCCGCTGATCGGATTGTGCTCGGACTCGATAATCAGGAACACGCCATCACCCGCGCGCCACGCGCCATCGACGCGATCGGGGGCCGGTGTGGTCTCGACCGTCCAGCCGCCACCGGCCGCCTCGACAACGGCGGGCGCCTGGTCGAAGTAATGGGCTTCGGCCGAACGCTGCCAGATACCGGAGCTCAGGATGACGAGCGCGGTAATCGTGCAGACGACGATGGTGTCGATGAACGGCTCGAGGCCGGCGAGAATGCCCTCGCGGACCGGCTCGTCGGTTTTTGCTGCGGAGTGCGCGATTGGCGACGAACCCTGACCCGCTTCGTTCGAGAACAAGGCGCGCTTCATGCCCCACAGGAACGCGTAGCCGACGGTGCCGCCGAGGAACGCGTCTTGTGCTTCGAGCGGGCTGAATGCGGCGACCACGATTAGCTTGAGCATGGACGGAATGACATCGGCCTGCACGATCAGTACGTAGAGGCCGGCGGCGAGGTACAGGAAACAC
>CAYODZ010000178.1:0-6127 GCA_964402835.1 uncultured Gammaproteobacteria bacterium
CACCGAGCGGCCGTTAACCGTGGCGGCATCGACGGCAAGATCCGCGGCGCCCAAGTCCAAGTTGACGACCTTGACGTCGGTGGTGAACAAGTCATTTACGGTGAAGCTGTCGCCACCGCCGAGCCCGTTGATCGTGACCGTCTCCAGGTCGGCGACATCCATGACGATGTTGCCCAGGTTACGCAGCAACTCCAAGCGAGTTCCCACGGCGTTCAAGGTGAACACTTCCGCCGCCGCCGCACCGTTAAAGATCAGCACGTCGTTGTCGCCATCGCCGCCTTCGATCAGGTCGCTGCCATCGCCCGGATTCCAGATGAACGTATCGCTGCCGTCACCACCAAACATCAGGTCCGTCCCTAGGCCACCGGTGATGACGTCGTTGCCTTCGCCGCCATAAATGACGTCGTCACCCGCGAGCCCGTCGATCGTGTCATTCCCGGCACCACCGTAGATAATGTCTGCGTTGGGTGAGCCGGTGATATCGTCATCTCCCTCGCCGCCTTGGATTTCGATGCGAATGGCGAGGGTGAACGCCGACAGGTCAATGTCGTCGTCGCCGCCCAACCCAAACACGTTCAGTCCTTCGATGCCGGCCCCGATCGTGACCTCGCTGCCGTCAACATCGATCGTTGATGCGCCTGAAGTGATGACATCGATGCCTTCGTCTCCCAGCACATCCACGACGTCATCGCCCGCGCCGCCGTTGAACGTAATGCTGGTGGCATCATCGTAGGAGAACTGGATGCCGGTCGACAGGTTATGCGTGAACCGGCCGTCAAAGGCCGCGCCCAGCGGCGTCACCGTGAACGTGTCATTGTCCGCCGTGCCCTCGACCGTCAAGTCATTGTTGGCGTCGATGTTGACGTGTTCGACGCCCGAGTAGCTGACCGCCCCCAAGCCGGTTTCGGTGATTGTCTGCAGGGCCAGATCGAGCGTGACGGCACCCGCACCCGTGCCGGTGAAGTTCAGCACATCGCTCGCGCCCGGTTCGTCGCCCTGCACGTCGATCTGCACACCGGCCACCGGCGTGATGTTGAACGTGTCGTCGCCGCCCAAGCCTTGCAGCACATAGTTTTCAACTCCCGTCGTGTTGACTGGCAACTGGCTGTTGAGCGTGATGGCGGCCGTGCCCGGCACGCTGAATACATCGCTGGCCGCAGTGCCGTTGTAGGTCAGCACGTCGCCGTCGCCGGCGTCTGGGTCGTTGATCGCCACGGAGCCAGTGATGCCGAGGTTGGTGAAGTTCAGAGGCAACAGCGAGTCGACGGTCACTTCGCCCGAATCGGGCGTGGAACCTGGCGTCAGTACGATCGTGCTGGCAACGGCGGTGGGCGTGTTGACGGTGAGCGTATCGTCGCCTCCCTCGCCGTCATATACCAAATGCTCGATCTGGCTCAGCATGGTGACCGAACTGAGATTGGTGATTTCCAGCGTACCGCCGTCCGCTTCAGTTGGCGTATAGATTACGTTGTCCACGCCGCCGGGCGTGCCGAAAATGACTTTATCGCTGCCGGTGGGTAGACCGCCGTCGAGCGTTAAATCCACGTCCCATGGGCCGGCCGGCGCTGGCGATGGAGCTTGCACTGCGATTTCGTCGCTGCCACCGAGCGCGTTCACGGTTAACGTTGGAGTGTCAATGAAGAACAGTTCCAGGTTGTCATTGACGGTTACCGTAAAGTCTTGCACACCGTCCGCGCCGGTGTGCGTCGAGCCGTCTCGGGCAATGATCGTGATGGCGTCCGCCCCGTTGGTACCATTGATGGTGGCCCCGCCCGACAATGTCAAGGGACCGAGGGACTCCAGGTGATCGAAGCTGACCGTGCCCAGATTCGTATCGAAGCTGCCTTCGTCATTTTCCGGACCCGCGTTGTACGTGGCGGTCGTGACTCCGATCAAATTCAGCGTGTCGCCCGGCAACGACGCGATCGGCGGTCCGCCGTCAATGTAGATCGTGGTCGAGTTCGACGGCGTCACGTTGAACGTGTCCGCGCCGGACAACCCCAAGACGGTGATGCCTTGGATGTCCACCAGGGAGACCGGCAGACGGCCGGTCAGCACGATGCTGGACCCGGTCACGGCGATCGTATCGTTGAATTCCGTGCCGACAAACGTCAGCGCATTGCTGCTGCCTGGGGGATCGTTGCCGTTGATGGTCAGACCACTGGCGCCATTCATGGTGATCGTCGTATTGACGCCAGACACCTGGACCTCGGCCATATCAACACCGGTCGGAGTCACGGTGATCGCATCATCGGTGGCCGTTGCTTCGACCGTAACGTTGGCGCCGGCAGCGACGATATGAAGCTGCTCGATGCCGCTGAAATTGACCGGGGCGAACCCAGCTTGGTCAATCGTCTCGTCTTCCAGGTCGACGGTGATCGCTCCGCCGGTACCCGTAAACGTCAGCTCGTCGCTGGCCGACGGACTGCCGCCATTCACGTTCAACGTGGTGAACGGGTGATTGCCAGGAATGGCAAATGTATCGTCGCCATTCAGGCCATTCAACGTTATGTCGACCACATTGGTGGTGCTAATTGTGGCTCGACCGGTGATCGACACGGCGCCCGCAGCCGTAACGCTGAACGCGTCGTTCAGTGCCGTGCCGTTGACCACCACTTGATTTGGTGCGCCGTCGGTGCTCAAGCCAATGGTGGCTGCCGAACCGAAGCCTTCGTACTCGATGGGAATCGTATCCGTCTGGATCGTGCCCTCGTCGGAGGCAGCGCCCGGATCGACCGTGTAGCTGACCGAACCGCTGACGTTCAACCGCGTGCTGTCACCCGCGACGACCGACAGTTCCTCAATGCCGTTATAGACAATCGACATCGGTCCCGCGCCCATGATGGTCGTGGCGTCCGTGTCAACGCTGAGCGGCGTCGCGGCGCCGTTGACGATCAGCCGGTCGCTGCCGGTCGGATCGCCGCCGTTGACGGTCATCGTGCCGCTGAACCCGGCGGAAGTTGCCGCCAAATGGATCGTGTCGCTGCCGGCTCCGGCGTTGATGGTGACGTCGGTCTTGTTGCCGAACTCATAGGACTCGTAGTTGTCGACTTCGATCAAGCCATTCGCGCCGATGGCGGAGTAGTTGATGGCATTACTCTCTGCGGTGGCGTTTACCGTCAGCGGTCCGGGCGTCGTATCCACAACCGGTTCGAGACCTGTGAAGTGAATCGTCTGCGTATTCGCCCCCCCGTCGACCTGCGTAATTACACCGGCGTCATTCGTGGGACCCACGGAGTAGGTGGTGGTCACCTCGATGCTTCCCGACAACGTCAACTGATCACTGCCGGCGCCGCCGTGGTACACAATGCCGTTGGGCAGATCGATCAGACCTCCTGCGCCGTCATGGTCCACCGTCAGCGTGTCGTTCCCCAGGCCGCCATTCACGACCAATCCCTCGGCGTTCTGAATGTCCACCGGCACCCAATCCGGCCCGCCAACGTCCAGTACGACGCGGATTCCGGCTGCTCCCTCGTCCGTCACACGGATGTTATCGGCATCCGCGCTGCCGACAATAACCACGGCGTCCGCAGGATTTCCGGCAGTGTCGATGATGAAGTTCCCCGCCGTATTGTTGAATCCGCTAACGTTTATCTGCGGTCCGCCTTGGACTCGGGTAACGCGAGCCGTGGACGGACTGAGCGGCGCAAACCGAATCGTATCGGGACCGGTGGTCGAGGTGATGGTGATCGTGTCGCCATCATTGTTGACCAGCGGATCGATATCGCCGCCGTTGATGTTCAGCGTCTGAACACCCGTAGCTGAACCGTAGCCGTCGACGGTGAAAGCGTCCGCGACGCCATCGGTACCGTTGGCATTGACGATCTCGATGCCGTTCAAGCTGATCGGGCCGCCGACCACGTTGGTGATTTCGCCGGTCGCCAAGTTAATGGTGGGATCGGAATCGTTGACAGTGACCGTATCGCTGCCGGTTCCATTGTCGCCGCCGATGACGCTGATGCCGCCGAGGAACAATGCGCTGGATTCGATCGTGATGTCATCGTCGCCCCCCAGGGCGTTGATCACGATCGCATTAAAACCCGAGACATCGACGCTGTTATTGAAGCCGAACGCATTGGTCACCGTGACAATGCCAGCGGCGCTCACCGTAATTGTGTCATTTTCTTCCGTGCCTTGAATGACGGCCGTCGTGCCCGTGACCACGGTGGTCTCGATGCTCGTGTAGCTGAGCGACAGCAGCGGATTCCCCTCGGCGTCGACCGGATCGACGGTCCCTTCGCCGGGATTCGCACCCGGAGTGATGGTGGCGTTATCCGTGGTCACGTTCAGCATGTCGCCGGGCGTAGTGGGCGCAATGGGCGCCGCGCCGTCGATCGCCGCACTTTCAACGTTCGTCAACAAATAGCTGGTCGTAATGGTGTTCGTGGTAAGCTGGATCGTGCCGCCGTTGGCAGAAGCCGCCGTGTAAGCGAACGTGTCGTCGTCGCTGGTACCGACCAGGCGGAACGAATCGCTGCCGGCCGGCGGGCCGCCGTCGAAGTTGATGCTGCTGAACTGCCAGCCGTTCACGGGATGGGTCACTTCCAGGTCGTCATCACCGCCCAGGCCATTGACGTTCATCACCAGGCTGGCCGCACCGTCCAGGTCGTCGAATGTCACGATCGGGCCGTCGTTCACGCGCGCCGAGCCAGAGTCGAATCCCGTTCCGGCAACCGTAATCACATCGTCGCCGCCAGTGCCGTTAATTGTCAGCACGTCGTCGCCGCCGTCGCCGCTGTTGTTGGCCAAACCGAGTGCGCTAATATCGATCGCTTCGGTGTTGACAAAGTTGATCGTCGTTGTCGCGACGGCGTTCGAATCCTGCACCAGAATCTGGCCAGCGTCGCTCGAGGCGCCGGGATTAATCGTGTACTGGTCGTTGCCGGTCGTCACGTCCAGCCCAATCACGTCGCTGTCGGTGGGAATGCCGCCGTCCACGTTGACCGTCAGCGTTCCCCCTTCGCGGCCCACGATGTTGATCCGGTCATCGCCCCCCAGCAGTTCGAAGTTGATCGTGTTAAAGCCGACGAAGTTCCGCAAGTTGTAAAGGATATTGCCACTGACGACATCGGTAACCGACACGAGCGGATCGAGTGGCGTGCCATTGGCGGTGAAGTCCGCCTGCACTAACTCGTCGCCGCTGGTGTCTTGATTATCGGGGTTGGTGCCGCGCAGCGTGAGGGTGTCCGTGTCGTTCAGGAATCCGTCGTCGTCGATCACGATGATGTCCAGATTGCCGACATAATCGATATCCACGATCGGCGTGCCGAAGCTGCCATTGGTGACGACAATCTCGCCCGCTTCCGGTCCGCGGGGCTGAATCACGATGTCTTCGCTGACCATGCCGCCGTGCAGCGCCGTGCGATAGATGATTAGATCGGCCTGGTCCCCATCGACCCCCACCGGATTGCCTTCGTTGAAAAATACGTCCACACCCCAGCCGCGCGGCGTGTCGTCGGCATACGCCCGGATATCCAGGGTATCGATATCGTTGCCCGCACTGGGCGTTCCAGGCGGCGGATTCTGATCGTCGCCGAATGCGTTGAGGAACTGCACGTTATCCAGCAGGATCGGAGCGCTGCCGTTGATCGAGACGGTCATCTCCTGGAAGCCCGCGTCCAGCGAACCGCCACTATCGATATCCCGCCCGACGACAACGAAGTTGTCCGGCTGATCGACCAGCGGATCATTGTTGTCGCCGACCAGGTTGACGGTGCCGTTCGGCGCGGCATCCAGCCGCAAGCGTTCGATCGAGCTGTGGGTGACGCTGAACGGATCGCCGTTGAAGTTCACGGACACGTTCGGCGGCGTCGCCTTGTCGCTGAAGATGTTAATCGGGCCAGCGCCAACCAGCGTGAGTTGGTCGCCGATGGGAAGCCCGTCGGGCTCCAAGCCCAAACCGGGCAGATTCCCGTTGACTTGAATGTTGAACAACGGATGAGCCTGCGCGGTGATGTCGTCCGCGATGCCGTTGGCTTGCGGAGCGACCTCGTCGCCGGCGTTCACGATCAGGCCCGGTCGCGGCGGATTCGGTGCGTTGTTGACAAAACTGCCAGGCACCACGTCGACCGACAATAACACGCCGTTGGCGTTGTTCGTGGTGGCGACACGGTTGGGCGTCGTATTG
>CAYODZ010000179.1:0-3202 GCA_964402835.1 uncultured Gammaproteobacteria bacterium
TGGCGCCGGCGGTACGGACACGTTGATCTACGAGGGCTCGGCGGCGAGCGATACGTTTACCGTGGCCGGCGTGCCGACGATTCAGTTCAACACCCATATCGACGTCAGCACCACGGCAGTCGAGTCGTACACGCTGCAAGGGTTGGGTGGCGACGATACGTTCAACATCACGCCGGTCCTGGCCGTCAGCATTACGGTGCAAGGGGACGAACCAGGCGCCAGCGACACGTTGAACTTTACGGGCACGGGTGCGGGCGCTGTCACGCTCGATCTGGCCACGCAGACGATTACGGAAGCGGGATTGGGACCGGTCAGCTACTCGGGCGTCGAGCACGTCAACATCGACGCCAACAATGACTTGACGGTCGAGGGCACGGCGGACAATGACACGTTCACGGTGACGCCGCTGGGCGCGGCCCACGATGGCCGGTTCACGCACAACCTGTCGACCGGCATCCAGTTCTCCTACGACGATGCCACCAGCATCACGTTCAACGGCGGCGCGGGGGGCGACGATGTGGTCCAGATCCTGGGCGATGAAGCGGCCGACGTGGTCACGGCGACCGCGTCCACCATTACCGTGGACGGCAGCACGGTGACGATCGGTGCGAATATCGACGAGTTGGAAGTTCACACCTTTGGCGGAAACGATAACATCAACTTGACCGGCTTCACCGGCGTGGTGGGAACCACATTCCCGGTTCGCATCTTCGCGGGGGACGGCAACGACACGGTCCGCGGTTCGGACTTGGCCGACATCATCTATGGCGGGGCTGGCGATGATATCCTCATGGGCGGCCTGGGGAACGACTATTTGTACGGCGAAGAGGGCAACGACATCTTCGGCAACCCCGGCCTGACGCCCGATGGCGTGGCCGATGACCCGGGCCAGGACTTCAACTTCGGTGGTCCGGGCTTCGATAACTTCATTTGGGAACCGGGCGACGGCCCGGACGTGAACAATGGCGGCGACGATGGGGGAGATATCTTCCGCTTCTTCGGCAATGCCGGGGCGAACACCTTTACACTGCGGCCGGGCGGAACGCCGACGCACTTCAACGCCTTGATCGGCGCACTGATCATTGACAATCACGGCATCGAAGACGTGATCGTCGATGGCCAAGGGGGCGCGGATACTTTCGTTGTGGAGGATCTGTTCACGACCGAAGTCAAGTCGATCAACCTGAATTTGGGCGCGGCCGACGCCGGAGCGGTTGACGCCGTGACCGTCAATGGCCGGACGGTGGCCGACAACCTGGTGATCTCCACGCCCGGCGCGGGCAGCGTCGCGATCGAAGGGCTGACCTACGACGTGAATATCAGTTCCGCGGAACTGACCGACACGCTGACCGTCAACGGCAACGAAGGCCACGATTCGATCCACGTCGAGAGCGGCGTGCAGTTGGTTCTCGACACGACGCTCAACGGCGGTGCCGGTGACGATACTCTCAGCGGTTGGTTCAACACGGCCAACGGCGGCGACGGAAATGACACCCTCGTCGGCGCGGCGAACGATCAAACGATGGACGGCGGCGATGGCGACGATACGTTTGTCGGCAATGGCGGCACGGACTCCGTCGCCGGCGGCGTGGGCTTGATCGGCGATAAGATCCTTGTTCCTGGCACACCCGGCGACGATGTGATCAACGTCACGCTCAACGCCGCTGGCCACCTGCTAGTCACGATCAATGGCGTGACTACGACCTACACGGCCCCCGCCGCAGCGGCGATCGCCACGGCCGGACTGGAAAAGATCCTGGTCGAAGGCGGACTTGGTGACGATATTCTGACGGTCGACAGCACCAACGGCGCGATCCCGATCGCGATCACCTTCGACGGCGGACAGGACTTCGACGCCTTGACGCTGACCGGCGGTACGGCGACCTCGGACGTCTACTCGCCGGGGCCGAACCCAGGCCAAGGACTGAGCACGATCGTTATCGGCGGTGTCACGCAAACGGTCAGCTTTGCTAACCTCGAACCGGTCATCGACTTGGTGGCTGGTCCGTTGGTCGTGAACGCGAACGACGCCAATAACGCCATCAACTATGACCAGAGCCCGAACAACGCGGCTTGGGGTCGTGTGTCGATCGATTTGCTGGAGACGATCGAGTTCTCCAACAAGACGACGCTGACGATCAACGCGTTGGCGGGCGACGACACGATCAACTTGAACAACCCGACGACGCCCATCGGCTTGACCAGCATCACGGTCAATGGCGGTGATCCGACGGCCAGCGACACTTTGATCGTCAACGGCACGGCCGGTGCCGACGCCATCGATTTCAGCCCGACGGGCGCCGACGCGGGGAGTGTCACCATCACCGGAGCACCGGTGGTCAACTTCACGACGACCGAGCATGTGGTGATCAACGGCCAAGGTGGCGACGACGATCTGACGGTCACGACGCCGACGGGACTACACCTGATTTATCTCAGCGATGACAGTCCGCTAGCCGACACGGGCCGCGTGGAGACCCGCGAGTCCCGGGCGGTGGGCGGCGCGAGCCTGGTGCCGATGAACTTCTTCGGACTGGGCGCCGACGGAGCACTGACGTTCGGCAAGCCGGTCGGCGTGGGACGCCTTGACACGTTGAACGTTACGCCGCGAGCGGGCAATGCCAGCGACCGGTTTACGGTCACCGCCGCGGGCGTCGTCCAACTGGATGAGTTCACGGCCCTCCTGCTGACCCGCCAGATGGTGCCGATCAACACGCCGGGCGTAGACTTGTTAAATCTTATTGGCGGTGATGGCGACGATGTATTCGTAATCCCGGGCAACCATCCGTTCAGCGAAATTTACGTGGACGGCGGTAATCCATCGGCCAGCGACGTGCTGAACTTCACCGGCAGCGGCATCGGAGCCGTCACGCTGGACCTGGAAGCTCAGACCGTCCTCGAGGCCGGACAGAACCCGGTGAACTACACCGGCATCGAGATCATCAACCTCGATGCGGGCGGCGTGGGCCCGACCATCGAAGCAACGGACAGCGACGACGATATTACCGTGACGGTTTTCGACGCGAACTCCGGCAAGGTCGAACGGGGCTTCGCGGTCCAGCAGCTTGGCCAGGTGGCCACGAACGTCGTCGCGCCGACCGTGTTCTATTCGAACCTGGGCGACAATCCCGTGAACTTCGATCTGGGCGGCGGCGAGGATACCTTGGTCGTGGTCGGCAGCACTTTCGGCAACCGCGAACTG
>CAYODZ010000180.1:0-3094 GCA_964402835.1 uncultured Gammaproteobacteria bacterium
CCGAGTCGCAATCGCCGCCATCGTCGCGGCGTTGATCGTCGGCTGCGCAACAGGCCCCGCGCAAACCCCCGCACCCCGCTACTCGCAGGACATCGACGGCGCACCGGTGCGCGTTGACATCGATCTGATGGCGGTGCCCGACGCGGTCCCGCAGCACGAGCCGCGTGCGTCCCGCGGCAATCCACCCTTTTACGAAGTCGATGGACAACGCTACTTTGTGATGGAATCGGGCAGCGGTCACACGGAGCGCGGCATCGCGTCGTGGTACGGCACGAAATTTCACGGCCGCACGACCTCAAGCGGTGAACCGTATGACATGTTCGCGATGACCGCAGCGCACCGGAACCTGCCGCTGCCGACCTACGCGAAAGTCAGCAACCTTCAGAACGGGCGGTCCATCGTGGTCCGCATCAACGACCGTGGCCCGTTCGCACATAACCGCATCATCGACCTTTCGTACGCGGCCGCGGTCCGGCTCGGGATTGTCGGCGACGGCACCGGCCTCGTCGAATTGCGCGTGCTGGATCCCGACAAACCGGAGGGACCGGTGGTGGCCGAAGACCCGGCGGGGCCGCCGCCCCGCCTGTTCGTGCAGGTCGGCGCGTTCGCGAGCCGCGACAATGCGGAGCGCGTCGTCGAGCGGCTACAAGCGGTACAGCTTTATAATGTGGAGCTGACGCCGCACGAGGACGGAACGCCGCCGCTTTGGCGCGTCCGCGCCGGCCCACTCGCCGATGTCGAAGAAGTGGATGCGGTTGCACAGAAAATTTCCGACGCGGGCTTCCCGGAAGCGCGCATCGTCATCGATTGAGGACACATGAAACCCATTAAAACTGTCGCTGCTGTTCTCGCCCTGGGCTTGTCCCTCGTCGCGCACGCCCAAGTCCAGGTCTTGCCGTCGCCGCCTTCCGTAAAGGCGCGCTCGTACCTCGTCATCGATTTCAACAGCGGCATTGAAGTCGCGTCGCATAACCCTGACGAGCGCATGGAACCCGCGAGCATCACGAAGCTGATGTCCGCGTATGTCGTGTTCCACGAAATCGCACTTGGCCGGTTGTCGCTCTCAGATGAGGCTCGCATCAGCGAGCGCGCATGGCGCACACCGGGCTCGCGGATGTTCGTGAACGTGAACAGCAGCGTATCGGTCGAGAATCTACTGAAAGGCATCATCATCCAATCGGGCAACGACGCGACGGTGGCGCTCGCCGAACACGTCGCCGGCACCGAGGAAGCGTTCACCCAGATGATGAACGCGCACGCGCAGCGGCTCGGGATGACCGACAGCCATTTTGCGAATTCAACCGGCCTGCCCCACGATGAGCTTTACACAACCGCGCGGGATATCGCGACGCTGACACGCGCGATGATCACGGAATTCCCGGAGTATTACGCGTGGTACGCGGAGCGTGAGTTCACTTGGAACGACATCCGCCAGACGAATCGAAACACCCTGCTCTGGCGCGACGTATCGGTCGATGGCGTGAAGACCGGGCACACCGAATCGGCTGGGTATTGTCTAGTCTCGTCCGCCGAGCGGGACGGCTCACGGATCATCTCCGTCGTCTTCGGAACGGACAGCGAACGCGCGCGCGCGGACATCACGCAGGCGCTCTTGAACTACGGCTTCCGTTTCTTCGAGACGCATCAGCTGTACGCGGCGAATACCGAGCTCGCGCAAGCGCGCGTCTGGAAAGGCGCCGTCGAGTCGGTGCCCGTTGGGGTGCGTGAGGATCTTTGGGTCACCATCCCGCGCGGCCATTACCAGAACCTGAACGCCACGATGGACCTGCAGCTCGAGGTGATGGCGCCGGTCGAAGCCGACACGGAGCTTGGGCGCGTGCGCGTGACGCTCGACGGCGAAGTCGTCGCCGACCGCCCACTGCAGGCGCTTGCCCCGGTTGCGGAAGGTAGCCTCTGGCGTCAGATTGTCGATTCGGTCTTGCTCTGGTTCGAATAGTGGCCCGTCCGCCGCTGCCGGTCGCGTTCCTCGATGGCGAATTCATCGCGAGCGCCGGCGCGCGTGTGTCGGCTTATGACCGCGGATTCCTATTCGGCGACGGCGTTTACGAAGTCATCCCGGTGTATGGCGGCTGCGCGTTCCACCTGAGCGAACACCTTGACCGGCTTGCGCACAGCCTCGCCGGCATCGAACTCCCCGTTCCGTGGGACGAAGCATGGTGGAAGGCCAACATCGACGCGCTGATCGAGAAGAACGGCGGCGGCAACCAGTCGCTTTATCTGCAGATCACGCGCGGCGCGGAGTTCGGGCGCGACCACCGCTTCCCGACCGGCGTCACGCCGACCGTGTTCATGTTCTGCACCGCGACGCCGCCGCGCGACCCCGCTGTCGATCGCGATGGGCTCACCGTGGTGACGGCCGAGGACTTTCGCTGGGCGAAATGCGACCTTAAAACGACTTCGCTGCTCGCCAACGTGTTGTTGCGCCAATACGCGCACGCACACGGTGCGGATGAGGTCGTCTTGCACCGCGACGGGCGCCTCACCGAGGCATCGGTCAGTACGGTGTACCTCGTGCGCGATGGCCGCGTGATCACCCCGCCGCTCGGCACCGAAATCCTGCCGGGCATCACGCGGATCGTGATACTCGGCATCTGCAGCGCGCTGGGGATCCCGATTGAAGAGACGCCGCTTTCGACGAAAGACCTTACGCGCGCGGACGAAGTGTTGATCAGCAGTTCCACCCGCGAAATCGGCGCGGCCGTTTCTGTCGACGGCGCAACGGTCGGTGACGGTAAGCCCGGGCCGGTGTTCAGAAAGCTTCGGGCTGCATTCGATGAACTCGTTGGGAGCTACTGACAAATCGCGGCGCGAAGGCGCCGCCCCATCGGTTGCCATAAAGCACCTCGGCAACGTTCCATACCGCGAGACGTGGCAGGCGATGCTGGATTTCACCGCGGCGCGCGACGCGGACACGCCGGACGAAATCTGGTTCCTGGAGCACCCGCCGGTGTTCACGCTCGGACTCGCGGGCAAGACCGAACACGTGCTGGCGCCCGGCGACATCGAAGTCATCCCGATCGACCGGGGCGGCCAGGTGACTTACCACGGCCCGGGTCAGCTTGTCGTCTATCCG
>CAYODZ010000181.1:0-3580 GCA_964402835.1 uncultured Gammaproteobacteria bacterium
GCCGCGCATCATCACGATGAAGATCGACCCAGAGAAGATCCGCGACGTCATCGGCAAGGGCGGTTCAGTCATTCGTTCGATCACCGAAGAGACGGGCGCCACCATCGACATCAACGACGACGGCACGGTCACCATCGGTGCCGTCGAGCGTGCGGCGGGCGAGGCGGCGAAAGAGCGCATCGAGCTCATCACCGCGGACGTCGAAGTCGGTCGGATCTACGACGGCAAAGTCGCGAAGCTGATGGATTTTGGCGCGTTCGTGACGATCCTGCCGGGCAAGGACGGCCTCGTGCACATCTCGCAGATTTCCGAGGAGCGGGTCGAGAAGGTCAGCGACAAGCTGTCCGAGGGCGACGCGGTCCGCGTGAAGGTGCTTGAGGTCGACCGCCAGGGCCGTGTGCGCCTGTCGATCAAGGCCGTCAACGAGTAACTCACACCAAGTGTAGGAGCGGCGCCTTTGCGCCGCGATACATTAAAAAGGGGCCGTAAGGCCCCTTTTTTTATGGAAAAAAATAAATCGGCTCTAACCATTCCATGTGATTTTCCACCCATATGCTAATTTAGCGCCATGGGGAAGCGCATCGTCATCTGTGCAGATGGCACCTGGAACCGCCCGGAGAAGAACCTCAACAAGGACTTTCCGACGAGCGTGCTCAGGCTCGCCCGCGCGCTCGACCCAATGCGGGGCCAACAGGTCTTCTACGACTGGGGGGTCGGCTCTTACTACGACCCGGTCGCGGGCGGTGTGACCGGCCTCGGCATCGAAAAGAACGTGATGGACGGTTACCGCTACATCGTCCAGAACTACGCCCCGGGCGACGAGATTTTCCTGTTTGGCTTCAGCCGCGGCGCCTATACCGTGCGCAGCATCTGCGGCCTCATTAATAACTGCGGTGTGTTGAAACGGCCGAACGCCCGCATGATTGAAGCCGCGTTCGCCCACTACAAGCGCAAAGGCACTGCGTATCACCCGAGCGGCGACAAATCGATCGCGTTCCGGCTCGCGCATTCGCATGCAAGCCGCGAGGTGAAGTTCGTCGGTGTGTGGGATACCGTCGGTGCGCTCGGCATCCCGTTTTCGTTCCTTGGGTTACTGAACAAGAAAGACGAGTTCTGGGACAGTAAACTGGGTAAGAACGTTAAGGTCGCGCGGCACGCGCTCGCAATCGACGAATTGCGCTCAGATTTCGAGCCGACACTCTGGGAAGCGAATGAGGGACTCGACCTGAGGCAGGTTTGGTTCGCCGGGGCCCACAGCGATATTGGTGGCAGCTATCCGCCTGACGCTGACGGCGGGCTGCTGTCCGACTACCCGTTGAAGTGGATGATGGATGAGGCTGCAGCCGCCGGGCTCGCCCTTGAGCCGCACTTGCGTAAGGAACTCAAACCGTCAGCGACCGCGACGCTGCATGCATCGCGCAAGCACGTCTATCGATCGAAACGGCCGTTCTGGCGCCCGATAGCGCATGGGCACGGCGACGTGCTCGTGCACGACTCGGTATGGAAACGGTGGGATGCAGACCCGGGTTATCGTCCGAAAAACCTGGTGGCGTGGCTGGATCAGTCGTCCCAGTCCTCGTCCGCCGCACGGCGTGCGGCCAAGGTCAGCGCGGTCTCGGGCACGGCCACCGGCCGGCCGAGGTCGAATTCGATTTGAAGGAGCCGGCCGTCCTCACGCGCAAGTTCGTACAGGAACCGTTCTTCGGGTTTCAACTCCAGCGCCCAGACGTTGTCGCGGCCCACTTCGAT
Source organism: uncultured Gammaproteobacteria bacterium (assembly GCA_964402835.1). Classification (GTDB taxonomy): domain Bacteria; phylum Pseudomonadota; class Gammaproteobacteria; order Natronospirales; family JAIVGZ01; genus JAIVGZ01. The sequence continues at coordinate 1,750 of CAYODZ010000181.1, forward strand.
TTCCTCACGCTCGAAGAGCGCGATGGTGTGGCCGTCCGCCGGAAATTCCTGTCGGTGCGGTGTTCCCTCGTCGACGGTTTCGCCGCCGTACATCGTGAGCGCGAGCGGTATACCGCTCTCGGCACGGTGGGTATGGCGAAGCTGAAGCCCTTGCTCGGTACGGCGAACAATCCACTCGCGTTCACCGTCATCGCTGACGTGGAAGGTCAATCGAACCTGCTCGGGTGAACAATCCGCGACGTACATCACAAGGTAGCGGTTCGCGAATGGATCCGGGCCCGTGACGGGCTCGTTCGCGACGACGCGCCCCGCATACGCTTCGCCGCAATGCGCGTTCAGCGCTTCGAGGAAGCGGTCTGCGTTCTTGTGCTCATCGGCGAGTGCTGCGGCAGCAGCAATCAAGGTAAGCGCGAGAAAAATGAGCAGCTTCGTCTTCATTACAGTCCACGGTACGCCGGAGACTTAGCGTGCAACAATCAGGTAACCACCGGTTCCAGGGCTAGGGTGTATGCTTGAATTCATGTCAGCACGCCGGTTTTTTCTCGTCGTTGCATTGGTATCCGTGGTGGTGGCGACCGCGCTGCTGACGCTGCCGCACACCCCCGAAACGAAATCACAGCCCGAGCCGACACCCGTCGTCGCGACGGGGCCGTCGGTCGAAGTGATTGCGACGGCATCAGACGCAAGCGAAACGGAAACGGTGGGGGACGCACCTGTCGCCGCGATCAACCTCTCGCTGGTCATCGATGAAGAAGGGCACTGGCCCGCCATCCCTCAGGATCCTGATGCGCGTCTTGCCGAGCTTGCCGCGGCTGCCAACGCCGGCGCGCCCGACGCGGCCAACGAACTTGCGCTCCTCGCATACCGTTGTAGCGAGAAAGGGCCTATCCCGATGCCGCGCACCGAGGCGGCCTACGCGGCGGCACGAGACCGATTGATACAAACGCGAACGCTGTCGGACTTTGGCCCGCCCGTGCGCGACATCGACCGCGCGCTCCTGCTACTCGAGCAGGGTTACCGACTCTGCTCAGCATTTGCACGGCTGGAGTTGCCTGGGCATGCGCACTGGAACCGAGTTGCCGCAGAGTTGGGCAGTCATTTCGCAGCGGTTTTTTACTGGGAGGCGCAGCGGGGTGAGGAACATTGGGAGACGCTGCAGGCGCGCAGCATCGAGTACCTCGAGCGGGCACGTGACGATGGCTTTCTGCCAGCGTTCTTCGTGATCGGCACGATGCAGGGCGAATTCGAGCCCGACGGCCCCTATACACCCGACCACGCGGAGGCGCTCGCGCACCTTTATGCGTCAATCGACCTGCAGGACGCGATCATCGTCGGCCACGAAGCGAGTGGTTATTTCGCGGAAGACCCACGGCGACGGCAGTCAGCCGAAATGCGCAGACGAATGGTCGCGCATCAAGTGAGCCAGCTTGAGATGCGGGTGTCTCCGTACCAGGTCCAAGCGGCGCGCGAACGCGCCGACGAGTTGCTCGACCGCTGCTGCCGCTGATCATCGCGACGCCAAGAGCGTCGCTCCCACCTGTCGCGTCCCGGCGCTGTGCAATACCCGTCGCGGCACAAAGGTGCCGCTCCTACAATGACTGATGGCACCTGTAGGAGCGGCGCCTTTGCGCCGCGAATGAATTACCGTTCTTCGACCGCCCGCATTTCGGCGTCGGTCTGGCGCAGGCGGCGCGACACCGCGCGCGCGAGCCTGGCGAACACGCGCACGCCGAGCACGGAGTTCGCATGGACATGCTCGTTGAACTCCGCACGGGAGATCGCGTACAGGTCGAGTCCGGTCTTCGCGACCGCATCTGCCGAACGCACACCC
>CAYODZ010000182.1:0-30295 GCA_964402835.1 uncultured Gammaproteobacteria bacterium
GCAGGAAGTCGAGGCCGAGCGGCTCAAGCGTATCAACGCCAGCACCTTCTTTCTGCCGCAGCAGCTCGTCGCGAATGATCAAGACCAAACCGTCGCCGTTCGTGGGCGGCTGCGCACCCAGGTGAACGGCCAGGACACGGCAACCGACACCAAAGCGTATCGCGCGGAGTTCCAGTACGTCGGCGGTCGCGTGCATCTGAAAGCATTCAAGGAGATTTCTCAATGATCAGCAAACCGCGGCTGTTAATGCTGCTGGCGACGACGTTCGCCTTCACCAGTGTGTCGGCGCATGCCTTACAGCTCGTCGAAGCGCGTGACGGGGTCACTGTCGACGCGCTCATCTCGATTAAGGAACCGACCCGCATTCGAATCGAGAACGCGAAGATCACCGACGTGTTCGGCAACATCTACTCGAGCAACTGCGGCTCGCCCGTCGCGCCCCCAGCAGGCACACCCTCCCCTACGACGCCCGCTATCAACCCCGCGGGGGAAATCGCGCTGCAATGCGATCGCGACAAAGGCGAGGTGTATGTGCGCCCGATGGGCGGTTCCACCAAACCGATCAATCTCTTCGTCTCGTCGGCGACCGCCACCTACACGCTGCTACTACGGCGCTCGGATACACCGTCCGACACGATCGTCATTCGCGACAAAACAACGCGACAAGCGGGGCCGGATCTTTCACCCACGCGTCCGGGTGCACTCGGTCCATCCGCGAACCATATCCGTGCAATGAAGGCGCTGCTCGTCGCAATGGCTTCGGACCGCGTAGCACCTGACGTGCGCATGGAGGAAGTTAATCGATCGATCCAGCTCTGGACCGAGGCCAAGTTCTCGCTCATGCGTACTTATGAAGGACGCGGCCTCGTCGGCGAGAAATATCTGCTGACCAACATTAGCGATCAGGTCATGGTGCTTGCCGAACAGGAGTTCGACCGACCGGAAGGCGACGTCGTCGGCATCGCTATCGAGAACCTCAATCTGCGCCCTGGTGACAGCACCAGCGTCTACGTGATCCGGTTAGGGAGCTGATCGTGGCCGCATTCGACGGATCAAGGTTCAGAGCGGCGCTCGAGCGCCTCACACCAAAGCAACGTCAGTACGCAGCGCTCGCGGCGATCATGGCGTGCGGCATAGGAGCATTGTGGGCCGTCTTTGCCTTCACCGATAGCGGAACCAAGATCGCACATTCACAAAAGAGCTCTGCGTCCCCCGCTGGGAGCTCCGTCACCAACATCGGTGTCATGTCGCCGGGCCAGCAGGTCAACCCGGTCGACCAGTGGGTCGGCACCGCAGGCCGGAAGCTCGCGCAGTACGAGCACGAGCGCGACGAGCAATCACGCATCAACAGAGACCGAAAGGATTTTGAAGATCGCACGATGAAGCGCTTTGGCGATTTGGAGCAACGGCTGACAACGCCGGCTATTCCTCCGTCTACCGCTGTGACGCCTCAGCCCGCGCCACCGTCGCCCGCCTCTTCCGCACCAACGCCGATCGGAGCGTCACCGATCCAGTATCCGCCTGCGAGCGCGCTGCCGACGAATCTCCCGCCGCCTCCTTTGAAGTCCACTCCGTCCTCGCCAATGCCTACCGGGGCGCTCGCCGATCGTGTTGAGGCAGCGACGCCGGGACTGGTGCATGTATCGATGGCCGAGGGCAGGACCGCACCGCCTCCGCCACCGTCCGGCTCGTCTGGCGGGTCGCCGCGCGAGGGTAGCAGCCGTATCGACACGATCGACACGTATCTGCCAGTCAGCTTCACGCGCGGCATCTTGTTGGGTGGTCTGGATGCGCCTACCGGTGGCCAGTCCCAATCCAATCCGCATCCGATCCTGATTCGGCTTTCCGATAATTCTGTGCTGCCGAACAGATACCGCGCGGAATACCGGGAGTGTTTCGTCATTGCCGCCGGCTATGGCGATATCAGCTCGGAGCGCGCCTACCTGCGCACCGAAACGCTGTCCTGCGTGCGCGACGACGGGTCCACGCTCGAAGCGAAGATACAAGGCAGCGTGTATGGCGAAGACGGCAAAGTTGGCATGCGCGGGCGTCTCGTTACGAAGCAGGGGCAGATCCTGGCGAACGCGCTGCTCGCCGGCCTCGCGAGCGGCCTCGGCCAAAGTCTCGCGACGGCGTCAACGAGCTACAGCACATCTGCGCTCGGAACGATTGCGACCACATCGGGGAGTCAGGCTTACCGCGCCGGACTCGGCACCGGCGCCGGCCGCGCACTCGATCGACTGGCGCAGTACTACATCAAGCTCGCCGAACAGACGTTCCCGGTGATCGAAGTCGACGCCGGTCGCACCATCGATGTCGTGATCACCAAAGGTGTGCGTATCGATGCGCCCGTGACCGCAAGAGCTCGCCCGACATCGAACCTGGCCTCTGCGCCTCGTTCGCCGGAAGAACGCTACCTGAAGGGATCCCACGATGAAGATTACTGATCGCGCACTGATTGCTGCCGCGCTAACACTCGGCAGTCTGTCTCTTGATGCGCCTGCGGCCTCTCGATCCGTCGCCGCTGACGAGACGCGCCTGTTGGCGACCTTGCAAAAAGCACATCCCGGCACGCACTTTACAGCTGTATCGCGCACACCTATTCCAGGCCTTTATGAGGTGTGGATGGGCTCGAACGTGGCGCTCGTTTCCAGCCGGAACCTGCGCTATCTCGTCTTCGGCCGCGTATTCGATACCAAAACCATGACGGATCTGACCGCGCCGAAGCTCGCGAAAGCGGAGCGCCTGCGCACCGAAGCTGAAGATCGCGAGGACAACGCTTCGTCAGTCTCGCTCGACCATTTACCGTTCGCCGACGCAATCAAGACCGTCCGCGGCAACGGGAGCCGCACGGTGGTCGTCTTCAGCGATCCGGCGTGCCCCTACTGCAGACAGCTCGAGCCGGAGCTCGAGAAGCTCAACAACGTGACGATCCATACGTTCCTCGTGCCGTTCCAGGGTTTGGCGCTACCGACGGCCATCTGGTGCGCTGTCGATCGGCAGAAAGCGTGGCGTCAATACATGCTGCAGGGCGATCAAAGTCTGCTCGCCACGGCGGGGTCGTGTGCGCATCCCCTCGAACGCAATCTCGCGCTCGCCCAGCGCCTGAAGGTCCGCGGCACGCCGACGCTCTTCTACGCGGATGGCCGTCGTAGCGACGGTTATGTCGAGGCCGCCGAGATCGAACAACGCTTAAACCTCGCCAGCTCGCGTTCGGCCGACGCGGTTGCTGTCCGTCAAAAGGAGACTCTCCAATGATGCTTTCGATCTTCTCCAGGCGCGGTATCGACGCGCTCGCTGCATCCGTCGCAGTTCTGTTGTCCGGCTGCGCCAACATGAGCGGCCTGGATGGTAGTGCCGAGTATGGCTGCAAGGCGCCTCAAGGTGTGCAGTGTGATTCGGTGTCCGGCAATTACTACAACGCCATTCAGAACAATCCCCCGAGCCAACGGCAGCGCCGCCCGACGGATATCGAGACGGATACGGCGGCTAGCGCTGCTCGACCAACGCCTGCTAATTCTGCGCCGGCGGCACGAGCCGCACGATTGCTGGCGATCGGACAATCGGGCGCGGACACCGCACAGCCGGCGACGTTTATGGCTTCGCCCTTGCGCGGGCAAGCCCGCGTTCTACGGCTGTGGTTCAAACCTTGGGAAGACGCGGATCACGACTTGTATGACCAGGGCTTTGTCTACGTACAGATCGACAACGGCCGCTGGCTGATCGACCACGCGCAGCGCCGGATTCGCGATGCCTATGCACCCATTCGCCCGCCGCGCCCGGCGACCCCCTCACCATCGGCTGCGCAGCCCCCTACCGCCCCAACCAAACCAGCCGATTCCGGTTTCTTTGGTGCGCGGCCGCTCGAGAGCACTTCCGGCCCCTCGAAACCGGTACTGGGCGCGAGCAACCTCTCAACCACCGACAGCGAATGAGGCATAAACAGGAGCTCTTCATGTTGGAGTCTTTGCGTACAGGCGTGCTCGACGCAGTCGACGCCGCTCGAGAAAGCAACGGCTTTTTCGGATTGCGCGGAAACAAAGAATCGCCCGCCGAGCAATTCGCGAGCTGGCTGCCGTATTCGGCCTATATCAACGGCGACAATCTCTTCGTCAACCGTGACAACTTGGGCTTCTTGCTCGAGATCATGCCGCAGTCCGGCGCGGACGAGCGCATGGTCGAGGTGCTGATATCGCTGTACGCGACCTGCCCCACCGGCGCGGGCATCCAGTTTCACCTGTTTGCATCGCCGCATGTAGGCGATCTGTTGCGCCGTTATGCGAATCTCCGCATGGAGGACGGGAACCAAGCCGAGAACGCAAAGCATTGGGGTCGTCCCGCACGCAACGAGAACCTGTTTCGCCGGCTCGCACGCCAACGCGTGGGGCATCTACTGCGCGGCGCGCAACAGTCGATGACAGCGGGATTCCATTACACGATCCGCGACTTCCGCCTCATGATGAGCGTCGCGCTACCGGGCGGTGCCGACGATCTGCATCGACGCGATGAATTGCTCGCGCTGCGCGAAGCGATGTCCACAACCTTGCGTGCGGCCTCGCTCCCCAACCGCGTCCGCGACGCCGCCGATCTGATCAACTGGTGCTCGCTTTTCACCAACCCGGATCGCATCTCGCGCACCAACACACCCGGCCTGCATTACGACGATGGCCGTGAGATCCGCGATCAGATCGTCGATTTCGACACGATCCAGGACGCTCACCCAAACGGGTTGCGCCTATGGAAGGAAGGCGACCCCAATCCGCTCGAAGTGCGGTTCTACTCGATCAAATCGTTCCCGGAGCGCTTCGCGCTGTGGCAGATGGGTTCGCTGATCGGGGACTTGATGCAGCCGGCGCTGCAATACAACGCGCCATTCCTATTGACGATGGGCGTGCATGTGTTGGACCCCAACACGACCAAGACTACCGTGGCAGTCAACCATGTCCGGGCGACGCAGAACGCGCAGAGCAAGCTGGCCGCAGTGATGCCGGACGTGAACAAGAAGCTGAAGGATTGGAATGCCGCCGCCGACGCGATCGATGTCGGTGGTGCGCTCGTCAGCATGTATCACCAGCTCGCCATCTTCGCACCCCCCGATAAGGCAGTCGCAGTGGAGGAAACGGCCAAGGCGATCTGGCGCGCGCGGGGATTTGAGCTGAACGCGGATGTCTACATGCACCGCCAGGCGCTGATCGCCAGTTTGCCGATGACGTTGTCCGAACGGTTTCATGGCGATCTGAGAAAAATGCGTCGCGTCACCCGCAAGACGATGGGCAACGCGATCCATCTCGCGCCTTTGATCGCCGAATGGCGCGGCACGCGCACGCCGACGCTGGTCTTTGGAGGCAGGCGTGGCCAGTTGATGACGCTGGATCTGTACGACAACGACCTCGGCAACTATAACTTCGCGATCATCGGCGCGCCGGGTTCGGGCAAGTCGGTGCTGATGAACGAAATGGCGTGGTCGTATCGCGCAAGCGGCGCCAAAGTCTGGATGCTGGATCTCGGACGCTCGTTCGAGAAGCTATGCCGCAAGGCCAAGGGCACCTATATCGAGTTCCGATCGGACGTCGACATCTGCCTGAATCCGTTCTCGACCGTGCAGGACATCAACGAGGACCTCGACATGTTGGTGCCCGCGATCGCCAAGATGGCATCCATGCAGCACACGCTCGAAGAGGTGCAGTACAAGGCCATTTCAGCAATGACCTTGAAGCTCTTTCGAGAGCACGGTCGCGATCTCACGGTAACGGGCCTCCGCGACGCCTTCAAGACCGGCACGATCGAGGAGCTTGGCGTGGTCAACGATCCACGCATCCGTGACCTCGCAATCATGCTCAACCCCTATGCCAAGGGCGGCCAGTACGAGCGCTTCTTCGAAGGGCACAGCAGCATCGATTTCAGCAACGACTTCATCGTCATCGAGAACGAAGAGCTTAAGCGCAAACCCGACCTGCACGCGGTCGTCAACATCCTGCTGCTCTACCGGATCACCGGTGAGATGTACCTGACGCGCAATCGCAAGAAAGTGCTTTTCATTGACGAGCTCAAACAGCAGCTTGGTGATATCGGCGCAGACGATCCGGTCAAAGCGGCTGTGGTCGAAGAAGCGGCCCGACGGGCTCGCAAGTACGGCGGCGCCTTGGGGACCGCAACGCAGAGTGCCGACGATTACTACGGCTCCGCGCAGATGGAAGCCGCATTCAACTGCTCCGACTGGGTCTTTCTGCTGCGCCAGAAGAAGGAATCCATCGAGATGCTGGACCGCAAGGGGCGCCTAGTGATGGACGAGTCGAAGAAACGCCTACTCAACTCGCTGCGTACCGAGCCCGGTGTGTTCTCCGAGCTGTACATCTCCTCGCCGGTGGGCGAAGGGGTCGCACGCAACATCCTCGATCCGGCGACGCATCTGCTGTTCTCCAACAAACTGGAAGACAACGCGCCGATCGATAAGCTGCGCGCCGAGGGTTACAGCATCGATGACGCAATCGCGGAGCTGTTGCGTCAAAGGGGACACGCGGTATGAAGGCCATCGCTGCCCATGTCACCGCGACCGTGTTCATCGTCGCGATCGCCCTGCTCGCCTACGACCGCGTGGTGGTGCGCCCCGCGAGGCAGATCGGCATCGTCGACGTCGGCGAGGTGTACCGCCTGAAAGAAGCCGAATTCACGCAGATCGTGACCAGGAGCGCGTCCGATGATGAACGCCAGAAGGCACTGCTCATAGCGCGTCAGTTCGCTCAACGACTTCCGCTCGCACTGGAAGAGCTACCCCGGGACTGCGGTTGCCTGGTCGTCATCCGGTCGGCAGTTGCCGGCATGCCGCCGAATGCCATTGATCTAACAGCACTGTTGAAGCGCAAGGTGGATGTGCCATGAGCGCCAGCTCCTTCACGCCCGATCCACGGGTCCCGGCTGGAGGCGTGCTGCAGCGGAGTCTGAGGCTCTTCGGCCATTCGCTGCATCATGCGCGGGCCTATTGGTATCTCTACACGCCGGTATTTGTCATCTGGGGCCTCGCTTTCGCACGCGTCTTTGTCGATCCGACGCCCCACCTGCCGCTTCTCTTCAACTGGACATCCAGCCTCCCTTACACGGTCGCCGTCATGGAATACGGGAGTCAACAACCTCTCAGACCTGGCGATTTCATCGTTTACGCGTTCGACGGGGAAGCCCAGCGCATCTATCCAGGCTTAAGCGCGCAACCGTTCTTCAAGCAGATTCGTGGCGTGCCGGGAGATCGCGTGACGGTCGTCGATCGTCAGGTGTTCGTGAATGGCATTCCGGTGGGATTCGCGAAAGCCTACACCTTTGATGGCCATTCGCTCGACCCAATCGCCGAGACCGTGATCCCGCCCGGTTACTACTACGTGCAAGGGACGCATCCGAACAGCTTCGACTCGCGCTACCGCGCCAGCGGTCTCGTACGCGCGAGTCAGGTGATCGGCAAAGTTATCCCCCTGTTTTAGGCGGAGATCACCATGCGTAAAACCCCTCTTCTGTTCGTCCTGTTCCTCTCGGCTGCTACTGCGCTGGCCCAGAGCGAGACGTCGGCGCCGCTGAGAGACGATGTGCCCTTGGCTGTCTATCTGGACGCGCTGGCGCAGATCTCGCCAGCGGCGCGTGAAGGGGCCGATACCTACCTGGAGGCGTTTAAGCGTCGCTGTGGCCGTTCGCTCAAAACAACCGAACTTCGCCAAGCGGTCGCGGACGGTGCCGGCGATCCCGCGCTCATGGCGATGATGCGCGCCGCCTTCCACCGCGACACAGCGACGCTGCAGCGTCTGTCCAACTCGGTTTCGTGCGTCCGGGGGAAGTGAGCCATGCTACGCCGCGTTGCCCTCCACCTGCTTACCGCCACGCTAGTCATCCCTGTTCTTGCGCGCGCGACCGACCTCGGCACGATCGGACCGGTTTATCCAATCCAAGAGCCGCACCTGCTCGACTTCATTCGCAAGCGCCTGCAGGAAAAGGAGCGCAGCGGAGAACTGAAGAAGCTCGAAGAACAAGCCCGCACGCGCGGCATCGACGCAGTCAACCATCCGAAGCCGGTCGCGGGCATCAAATCAGCGGAGACGGCCCGCACCTTCTATTTCGACCCGACGTTCACGCTCGACCGCAACATCCTCGACGACAAAGGCAACCTGATGTTTCCCGCCGGCACGCGCAAGAATCCGCTCGAGATCGTCGCGCTGTCAAAGCACCTGCTGTTTTTCGACGCCCGCGACAAGCGTCAGGTAATACGGGCGCGCGAATTGATCGCTCTGTACCGGGGCCGCGTCAAGCCGATCTTGGTCGGCGGTTCGTACCTCGACCTGATGAAGTCGTGGCGGACGCCGGTGTACTACGACCAGCAAGGTGTACTGACGCGTCGCCTCGGCATCCAGCAAGTGCCCGCAATCGTCTCGCAGGAAGGCCTGCGCCTTCGCATCGATGAACTGGTGCTGCAATGAAACCTCTCGTCCGTCTACTTCTCACCTGGGCTTTCATCGTCCCGTTCGGCGGCGCATACGCTGCCGGCGCAGCCACCTGCACCGGCAAGTTCCCGAACCCGATCACCGACATCTGCTGGAGCTGCATTCTTCCGATCAGCATCGGAGGCGCGCGGGTCGCGAATTTCGGTGGCCAGGAGGATATCGACAACCCCGCAAGCCCCGTGTGCAGCTGCGGTGTGAATCCGACCATCGGCCTATCGATCGGTTTCTGGGAGCCCGCGCGCCATGTCGAGGTGGTGCGTAAGCCGTTCTGCCTCACTTCGCTCGGCGGGATCGACCTGGATCCCGGCATCCCGGCACCGGAAGCGGCGCGCTTTACACGGCCCGAAGGAGATGGCGACGGCGGCAGCTTCTATCAGGCGCACTTCTACGTAAATCCAGTCATGTACTGGCTGGAGGTGGTGACCGATTTCCCTTGCCTTGAACGCGGTTCGTTCGACCTGGTGTACCTGACTGAAGTCGATCCTTTGTGGAATGACGATGAGCTAACGCTGATTCTGAATCCGGATGCCGTGCTGTTCGCGAATCCAGTCGCAATAGCGGCCTGCGCGGCCGATTGCGTCGCGGCCTCGGTGGGCTTCGGCATCCGCGAGATGTTCTGGTGCGCCGGCTGCCAGGGAAGCATTTATCCCCTCAACGGTCACGTGCCCTACCACATGGGCGGCGTGCGCACCGCGGCGCTCATGGCGCAGCGCCTGACGGCCAAGATGCACCGCGAGCTGATCGCCTGGGGCTGGCATGGCAAAGCCGGTCTCTGCGGCCCTTACTTTCTTCCGGCAATGGACAAGACCGCCTACAAGACGCAGCGCACGTATCCCATACCCAATACCGACAAGGCCGACGGCAAATGCTGTCAGCCCTTCGGCCGAACGACGGTGCTGTGGGGCGCCGGTAAGGAATACCCGGTGCGCGGCGAGGACTTCGCCTTCATGTTGTTCAGGAAAAGGAACTGCTGTGTCGGTCTCTAACGTAAGCCGCGCTTTTGTCCAGGGCCCTGGCTTCATCGCTCTGGTACTTCTGCTATCGATGCGGCCATCGTTCGCGCAGGCGGCTGGCACCGTCAGCGACGCCGATATCGAGCGTGCAAAACGATCCCAGCCGGTCATCACCGAGCAGGACATCAAACGCGCACAAAAGAACAACCGCATGCCAACCGAAGCGGAGTTACGCACCGTCCCGGTGCCATCTACACCGAACATCGATCGATTGCCACAGCCGCTCACAACGAAGCCGCTCGACCTTGAAGCAATCGCCAGAGGTTATGAAGCGGACGCCGATCGGATCGCGCAGCCCCAAGGCTTGGCCTCAGGCCCTGGACTACTCGTATTCGTGAGCTTCTCGATGCCGCAGCCGACACTCGAGCGCGTGGTCGATCAGGCCGCGCGCGCCAAGGCTTCGCTCGTGCTGCGCGGCTTCGTCAACGGGTCACTCAAGGAAACGGTGTTGCGCGTCCAGCAGCTGATTGGCCAGCGTGAGGTGGCCTTCCAAATCGATCCGCAAGCGTTCGATCGCTTTGCGATCGACAAGACGCCGAGCTTTGTCCTGGTACGCGACGGCGCGCAATCCAAGCCTTGTTCGAGTGGTCAGTGTTTTTCCACCGATGCGTTTGTTAGCACCGCCGGTGACGTCAGCGTTGAATACGCGCTCGAGCATATCCAGCGCACGGCGCCGAAGTTCTCGCGGGAAGCCGCCCAGTTCCTGAAGAGAATCCGGAACTAGCCATGCGCAAGCTCGTTACGTATTTGACGGTGCTCTGCTTCGTAATGACGCAGACCAACGCCATCGCCGGTCCGCACGACGAAGGCCTCGCCGCCGGGGCGGCCGCCAATCCGGTCATCCGCGATAACGTCAGTGCGCCGAGCGCATCGGGCGCGGTGCCGAACTACACCACCACGCCCGCCGAGACTGCGTACTACGGCCAGAGCCTGCCGGGCCAGGCTAATGCGCGGCTCACCAGTTGCGCAGCGACACCGGACGATCCGGTGTGCCAGGCGCAGCGTGGCGCATTCACTTCAGCCAATACTGCACGTCCAGCGGTGTCCCCCTACGATCCCGCTGTCGTGGGTGCTCGCGACATTGCGCGCAATCCGTCAACTGTTTTGGGAAGTCTGTCGTCCTTCTACGCGGGCTGCGTGACATCCGACGTCACTACGCCTTCGCGCACGACCTCGAAGATCTGCAACCGGTACACCGGCATCGGCAATTACTCGAGCCGGCGCGATCTGACGGTCGAGGTGAATCTCGTGCCGAGCTGCAGCGATGGTGAGTGGTTTGCGCAGGGCAGCGCATGGCGCAACGGCATGGATCACATGCATGCGGAGGCCCAGTGCCGTATCCGAGCCGATGGCAAGCAGCGCTTCCGCTTCTACGCTGCAGGCGGCATGGGTGCGTGCATCGGTTGGCAGGCGCTGGATCTGCCGAGTGCACTCGCGACCGAGGCGTCGTTTGTGACCGATCTAGCGCCGCACTGGCAGGGCTTCTGCTGGTATGGCTTGAAGGTCGTCATGATGCCCGGTTCGGGATGTGCCGACGGCAAATGCAATTACGACTTTCGCTTCGGTACGCCGCTATACCCCTGCCCTGCCGGCAGCGTTCGCGGCGATGAGGTGATTTCTTACGGCGGCGATGACTACGCCGTTCTCGGGTCACCCGACCAATGCTTCACGGTCACCCCGCTCTACGACCTAGAAGGAGCGTGTCCCAGCGGCAGCCAACAGTTCAGGGACTACAACGGGGCTCAATGCGCGTCACCTTCGGGCCCGGCGACACTCGTCGGCGCTTCGGGCTGGAGCATTCCCCTCGCGTTCGCTCAGCCGACGATGAACCAAACCGAGACGGACGTCTGGGATGACAAGCGCGCGACGCTGGCCGATGGTGGTCGCTGCGTGGCCACGGCTGCCGATCGCTGTATCGAGGGCCCGTCGACAAAGATCGTTGGCGGCCGTCCCGTGACGCGCGCCTGTTGGTCCTACGAGCAGAGCCTTTCATGCGCCTCAGGTGCATCGGTCAACGAGTGCGCTCCGCTTGCAGCCGCGGGATGCACGCCAAGCGGCAGCGTATGCAAACAGATGAATCCTGCCACCGGCGTGTGCGAGGTCTATCAGGACACGTATAGCTGCCCCACTCCAGCCGAAACCACGACGACGGCGTCGAATTGCCCCACGAACGTCTTCTGCCTGGGCTCGAGCTGCTTCAACACGAGCTACACCAACGACACCGACTTCGCTCGCAGCATGTCGATGATGGAGGCCGCGCGTGAAGCCGGTGTTTACATCGACCCGGACAACCTGCAGGTGTTCAAAGGCGAAGCAAACAGTTGCCGCGACCGGCTGCTGAAGAACTGCTGTTACACCGATTCGGCTGGAGCGGGGATGACCAACCAGTCCGTGCTCGGTGTTGGATCGCGGCTCGTCTTCGACATCCTCATGAACTCCGAAAATCGGCAGTTCATCTATCAGGGCGTCAAGGCCCTGCTTACCAGCAGCGGATTCAGCGGAAGCTTCACGACGTACGGCGTTACTTTCGCGGTCAACGGCACCGCAGTACCCGCGGGGTCGGTCACCCTTGCTGCGACCGATAGCCTGGTTATCGCCTTCGATCCGTGGACCTTGGCCATCGCCGTCACGTTCTACGTCGTGATGTCGATGATGTCCTGCAATGAGAATGAGGGGAAACTCGCGATGAAGGAAGGCGCAGGGCTGTGCCGCAGCATCGGCACCTATTGCTCATCGTGCATTCGCATTCTCGGCCGTTGTGTCGCGTGCATCGAGCGCACGACCGGCAAATGCTGCTTCAACAGCCGCCTCTCACGCATCGTCAACGAGCAGGGCCGCGGCCAGATCGGCAAAGGCTGGGGCAGCGCCGAGAGTCCTAATTGTTCGGGATTCACGATCGCGGAACTGCAGTCACTCGATTTCGCCGCAATGGATCTCAGCGAGTTCTACGCCTCGATTGTCCCCAACCTACCCAACGTGAACACCATCCGCACCAATAACGCGGGACGTGTCTCGAACTGCTACTACGGACAAGGACGCTGCCAGTGAAAGTCGTTCCTATCGCAATCGTGTTGACCGCATGCGCGACCCTCGCCCACGCGCAAGCTTTCGAGCGCACGCCTGTGGCGGACGCGCGTCCGCTGATGATTGCGGCGATCGACTCTCCCGCCGGCGTCGCCTCCGGCGTACTCGTCGGCGACACGGCTGAGGCTATCACGCGACAGTTCAGGGGGAGTTCACCCATCTATATCGATGTATCAACCGAGCGCCGTTACGCGCAAGCCGGGTGCAGTCGCCTCAAGGTGTTGTTCTGGCAGGAAGGCGTTCTACTCCCCGGTGCTGCCTCGCCTCGGAAGCAAACCATCGAAATGGGCATCAACTATTGCCGCGACGGCCTGCCGCCGAAGTCCCTCTCGTGAAAGATCGGAAATGAAACGCTCGCCGTTGAAGCAGACTTTGCTCCTCTTCGCGTTGTTGCTGCTGTCTTCGGGCCCTTTCGCGCAAGATCAGGTTCGCAGGGTACCCGCGTCCGCGACGGCGTCCGCTTACTGGTCAGATAGCTGGCGAGGCTGGCATTTCTACGAAGAACCCGCATCGGACGAAGAAGCAGTCCCACCACCGAAAGCCAATACGGCTCCTTTGCCTCCAGCGGCGGCGCCGCCGCCAAGAGCTCCCGAGCTCGTTCAGTTCGAACGGTTACAAAAGACGCTCGAGGAATACCGAAATATCGCGATCATCAAGCCGACCGAGGCGAATGTGCGTCGCTACATGGAACTCGAGGCCAAAGTCGTCTCGCAGGCGTCTTACTTCGCGGACGTGGCGCAACGCGTCGCCTGGGCGACGCCCGAGCTCGACCCCACACTCCAGGGACGTCCCGTGAACGCGAAAGCGCTGGAAGTATTCGAGCAGGAGCAGCTCACGTCGCGTTCGCGATCGATAGCAGAACTCGGCAAGGACCACGTGCTGTTCTTTTTCTTTCGCAGCGACTGCCCCTACTGCCACGCCTTCGCGCCGACCTTGGCCGCCTTCCAGGTCCGTCACAGCATCAATGTCGTAGCGATCAGCGTCGATGGTGGCCCAATGCCGGGCTTTCCAAACGCCCGGACCGACAATGGCATCGCGCGCACATTGAATGTGACGCAGGTGCCGGCTGTGTTTCTCGCGCAGCCCTATACCGGAAAGATCACGCCGATCGGCTTCGGCGTGCTGTCGGAGTCGCAGTTGCTCGAGCGCATATCCACCGTCTCCACGCGCTCGTCGGAGCTAAGCATTCCGACTACCAACAAGCGTGTGGTTCTTCAATAAGGCGTCGCCATGACTATTGGATTGTTAAAACGCACTGCGAGCGCGGTAACGGCCGCGGTGTTCGCTCTCTCGTCCACGCCGATGCGCGCAGGCGACCTCAATTCCGAGGTCAACACGATGTTCAACAATCTAGGTGCGATCGGCAATTACACCGCCCCCGGCGCGTTCCGTGGCCAGACCTTCAACACTTATGCCGGCGGAAGCCTCTTCATGCGCTCGCCGAACAAGGTCTATCAGCTCGCGGCAGTCCAGTTTCCGAGCGCGAAGGCCGGTTGCGGCGGCATCGATGTGTTCGGCGGCTCGTTTTCGCACATCTCTGCGACCGAGTTCAAGAACATGTTGAGGAACATCACGGCGGCACTCCCCGGCATCGCGTTTCAGCTCGCGCTGGAAGCCGTGTCACCCCTGCTCGGAGGCCTCACGAAATGGGCCAAAGGGTTGGAGACGTGGATCAACAACGCCCGCATCAACTCCTGCGAAACCGCCAAGGCCCTCGTCAGCACGGCCGCCGAAGCGGTCGGTTACAGCTCGCAGGAGTCATGCGCCGATCTCGCTATCGAAATGGGACTCGAGACGGATCGTGATGCCGCGCGGCGCCGCTGTGGCTCCGACCGCCCGAGCATCCTCGCCTCAGCCCGGGCATCCGGCGACCCCAACATCCGGAATAAGGCGCCTTTCGTCGGCAACCTGACCTGGAAGGCATTGCAGTACACCGGCTCCTACCTCGATGACCAGGAGCGAGAACTGATCATGAGCATGGTGGGAACGATCATCTTCTATCCCGATGAGGCCGGCCGCGATCCCGAGCCCATTGCACCCACCATTACTTCCATCAGCCAATTGCTCTACGGTCAGGCCGCTGCGTCAGGTACCGACGTCGTGCAGCACATGCTCAAGTGCAACGACTACACAAACTGCGATTCGGTCACGCTCAACACCAATTACACGCATACGCCGTTCACGGCCAAGGTCGAGAACATGATGCGTTCGATTGCCTCGAAAATCGCCTCGCGCACCGCCATTCCGAACAATTCTGCCGAGGTCGGCTTCGTCAACCAGACTACCGAGCCGGTTTACAAGATGCTCTCGATCGGCGCCACGATCCCGGGTTCGGGACTTGCCGACAGCCTGATCGGGCAGTACCGCGATGTGATAGCCGCGGACTACGCCTATGTCTTTCTGGACCGGAATCTCCGCCTGGGCATGGCGGCACTCGACAAGGACTACAACCTCCAGCAAGTGCAGCGCGACCGCGCCAACGACATCCGCAAACGCGCACAGGGCATGCTGCTACGAATCGCCCAAGAGAAAAATCTGCTGTACCAGAAAGTCGGTTCGTTCAGGGCCGTCGCAAGTCATCTCGAGCAACTGGAGCGTCAGCTTCGCGCGAGTATGCCGCAGCACGTCATGGACATGCTCGGGCAGCAAGCCGCCTATATGGCCAATTAAACAGCGAGAACGACGAGCGCGATATGTGGGAGATCTACGCCTATCAGAATTCCGACAGTCTCTTCGGCGTCTTCAACGCCATTGCGGCGGTCCTGGGTTCGACCAATTACCTGAGCGCGGTGGCCGCGGTCGCTTTCTGCGGGTTCGTGGCCGCGCTTCTCGCCTACGCGTTCGCTCCTGAGAAGCTGCAGGGCTGGAAATGGCTGGGCTCGGTCGTTCTCGTGTTTTCGATTCTGATCATTCCAAAGGTCACGGTCGGCATCGTCGACAAGACGGGCGGCGCTCCGGTGAAGGTGGTCGACCACGTCCCCTTCGGCATCGCCTTATTTGGCGGCCTTACCAACATGATCGGGCACACGCTCACCGAGCTTTTCGAGACGGCGTTTCAGGTCATTCCCGGCCCTGGCGCGTTGCCCAGTGAGCTCTCCTATCAGAAAAACGGCCTGATGTTCGGCAACCGCCTTATCCGCGACACCCGCAGCGTCGTCTTTCAGGACCCGAATTTCAGGACCGATCTCATCAACTTCGTCCACAACTGCACGATGTACGACCTGATCGACGGTACCGTCAACCCCACCGACTTCTCGCGCTCAGGCGACGTCTGGTCGTTGATGGCTTCACCCAACCCAGCACGGTTCAGCACGCTCACCGCTTCTGGCGGCAGCGTCACGGTCGATACCTGCCCGAACGTTTATCAGAACTTGAACGGGCGCCTGCCAGCGCAGATTTCTCAGATACAAGGCCGCTTGGCGTTCCAGCTCAACCCCACCCTGCCGGGTTCCGCAGCGGCCGCGCTCATCGCGAATCAGATACAGCAGGCCTATTTCAAAAACAACATTGCGGACGCTGCGGCTACCGCGGCCGATCTGATCCGTCAGAATGCGATGATCAATGCGATAAACGACACCAGCAAGATGATCGGCCAAAAGGTGAACGACCCAGCTTCGATGGTGCTGGCTATCGGGCGTGCGCAGGCTGTCGCGCAAACAAATGCGTCGTGGCTCAACTACGGCAAGGTCGCTGAACAGGCGCTACCGGTTTTCCGCAATGTCGTCGAAGCGGTGACCTACGCCCTGTTCCCGCTCTTCGTGCTGCTGCTCCTGCTCACGAGCGGCCGCGACACGATGCTGGCGGTAAAGTCATATGTCGCCATTCTGATCTGGATTCAGTTGTGGCCGCCGCTATACGCGGTACTCAACTACATGGCCTCGATCTACGCATCCTACGACCTGGCCGCAGCCGCCGATCTGGGCAGCGGTCTTAAGACACTTTCACTGCAGACTGCCTCGACGATCTATTCCAGTGCGATCTCCGGCGAAGCCGTGGTCGGCTATCTCGTGATTAGCATTCCCGTCATCGCCTGGGCTGCGTTGAAGCGCATGGAGAACTTCGGTACGGCTCTCGTCGGCGGACTGTCCGGTCTGCAGGGCTCCTTGACTGGTGCGACAGGTAGCGCGGCGACTGGCAATGTCAGCCTGGGCAACGTATCGATGGATCAGATGCAACTCGCGCCAAACCGCACATCCTCCTTCATGAAGACGTGGCAGGATGACACCACCGGCAACACCAGTTCTTCAAACGTCCTGAATGGTCGTACTGGCGTTAGCCTGTTGCGCAATCAGGGATTTGCGTCCCGAGTAGTATCGATGAAGGTATCTGAGCAGGATGCTACAGAAGCGAGCAAACAGGCCGACTCCGCAAGAAACGAAGCGGTTTCCGCCAATACCGAACGCTCAGCCGTGTTAGCAGAGACGTTTGCGCGTGGTCTGGCCCAATACCGGTCGTCGCGGAGCAGCAGCGGCACCTCGTCCAGCAGCTTTGAACAATTGGGCGAGAACCTTAGCCGCCTGGATCAGATTACGAAAGGCGTGTCAGACCGAACCGGGCTCACGCAAGCCCAAGTCGCCCAGATCGCCTTCGGAGCGTCCGGTCACCTGGGAATATCAACACCCGTCGCAGGCGCTCAGGTCCAAGCAAGCGCGGGCAAGAGTTATCTGTCTGGCCTATCTGCGAATCAGCAGAAGGTACTCAGCGAGATGACGCAGGATCAGATCGCCGAATTCAAGCAGTTTGGTGACCGCGTATCGCGAGACTCAAGCTTTATGAATGTCGTCGCGACTGACGCTCGCGAGGCAAAGGATATGTCTTCTCGCCTTGCGACCACAACCTCTCGAGCTGAGCGTGCAGAGGCGACTTACGCGGAGCGCGCAGCATTCGCCGAAAGGCTATCGTCCGCCCGTGAGCGCGGAGAAACCATTTCGGTCGACATCGCGCAAGATCCCCATAATGTTGAGATGTTTATGCGATATGCCGAGCAGTACGGCGGTAATAGTGCGGCAGCCTTCGCTATGTTCGACGCAGAGCTCGCACGCCGAGCCTTCGGACCCAATCGTGTGCTATCGGATGGAACCGCTCTGCCTTCATCGTTTGATAACCTTCGTAGCCAGCACGATCGGGCCGTAACGCAGCCAGATTTAAATCCGGATGTCGCTGCAACCAATCGGGAATACGCAAACCAGGTTCAGCGCTTTGATACATCCGTACCGCGACCTGCGGTTCAATCAGCGTCACCTGGTATTCGCGATGAAATCCGAACGCGCGGTGCAAACATACGCGGACAGACAGGAGCCGCAGGCGCCGAATTCGATGCGAAGGCTGAGATCGTCAAGACACCGGACGGAACGCTTGCATCTAGGAAATCCCTGCTCAAACAATCAGGCAAACAAGTAGTGGAAGACGCAAGCGCTACCACGGACAACGCAAAAGACGCCGTGAAGGGCCTGCTTAGACGAAACCAGTGATCAGCTCTGGAAGCTCGCGAACGAACTGAAGCTAGAAGGCATCGTGGCGGAGGACGGCTAGTCGATCTATACGGCTGGCCGAAGCACGCGATGGCGGAAGATCAAAACAGATCAGGGCGCAGAGCGGGAGCGCGATCGACGGCCGCGTTGACACATCAGCGCAGTTTCTTAAGCCGGTAAAGTCTCGATTTTCTGCTCCGCGCCTTAACCGCTGCCCGATACGGCGAACGCGTACTTTACGCTTCCTCGTCCAATTGCACGGACCTTCTTTTCGCCGTCTTTTGAAAAAGGATTAGGCAGGACCGTTGCGCGCACCCGCGCCGGGTCAGTAGCGTACGCAACGTAGATGATCCGATACTTGTTGTCGCCATCAGCTCTATACCGGAGAGCCGTGGCAATTTCGGTAGGCCCCATTTCGAACAGCGACGAGTCGCCCACGCTAGCCTTAACTTCATAGTAATAGGTGGTCGAGCTTAGCTGCACTAGAAAATCATAGCCAAGATCGTCCCGACCGTTTGTGCCGCCAAGCACAACATTGCGATAACCGGAGCGCCAGCAATCGTCAGTAAGCTGCTTTTTATGTCGTTTCGCGTGAAAGGCTTGAATCCATTCGAACGCCCAACGCTCGCCGAGGAATCCAACAGCCGCCTTCTGCTCCTCTGATAAAGACGAGTCCGGTGTTTTACGGCCTCGAGAGCCGATTCCGCTCCCGGATGAACTCCCGGAAGGCGACGATGCTTCGACGTCGAACAATGGCCGGAACGCGGCTTCGATGCTAGCGAGCTCGGCGGCGTGCGTTACCGATGTTCGTACAGCGTCCATGAGCGCTTGATAATCATTCTTTAGCGCGGATACCGGCCGGCCCGCAAACGAGATTTCCGTGCGCGCCCTGCGCTCCTCTTCGCGCGTACGTTCTGCGGCGTTCTGAGATGCGGCGAATGCACTCTCGTCCAGACCCCAGTCCTGTAGGACCGTGCTCACCGGCTTACCACGCGGCCAGGAGTCGGAATACTCTAGCCATTTAGCTATCTGCGCATGATCAAGTAATCGGAAGTCCTTCCAGCCCTCACCTTGTGCCCTCTGTATTAATTCCAGTTTCGCACTCTCGGGCTCCAACCATAGATTTCTGAGACCAGCGCCGACCTGGGACGTGGTACATCTGATCCATGCCGAGACAACCTGGCCGTAAGTCTTGGCGAATTCCCTCAGCGACTTAATATTGGCCTCCCGGCAGTCTTGCAGCGCTGGGAGACAATCAGATCTTTGCGAACCCACAATGCCGCGTTCGAGCAACCAGCCGTGAACCCGTTCCTCCATCACTTCCTCAGGCAAGTCGTCATGTATCTCGAACCATGCTTCATCCGCTTCAATCAGTTCCGCTGCATCGCGCAGTTGCACGTAGCGGGAAAGATCGCCGGTGGCGTCAAAAGCGTCCACAAAGTTGGTTCGAATGCGTTCTATGACATGAAATTTGTGATCCGCCAAATAAGCAGAGAATTGTCTAGCGTGCAACTCCCGATTGCTGATTGGATAAAAAGTGCCTCCTAAACTGCGCAACGCTCTATTCAAGCGACTCAGGCTAAGACCGAAGCCCTGATAGAGCTCTCGCAGGTCTGACACAATAGAAAGTCGCTGCAACAGCACTTCCGGAGTGATATCAAGCAGGCTCGCGACTGGGGTTAACGCCTCCAACACGGCTAGTTCCCCCGCGTCCTCCTGTTCGCTGAGCCGCGCCAGGCTTTCGGCAATTTGCGGCAGATCCAGATAGACCGCCAGCGGCTGCGCGAGACGGAGATGTGCGGACAAGTCCGCTCGAGCATACCGTCTTGTATGAATGACATCGTCGACGCCAACGCCTAATGCGCGCGCTATGTCCTGATCGTCAGGCGGCGATGCGGCATCGTCATGCACCTGCGCCAATCTCAAAAACGCTGCCTCTAACCCATTCGCCAACGCCTTCTGGTTCAATGCTACAGCCAGCTGCTCGGCAACACGTGCGAGCAAATCAAGGTTCAACAGTCTATCGGGCACCTCGACAAGCAGAACGGTTGCCCCAGGGTTCCTGAGCACAAGCGCTCCCTTTACGGCACGCGGCAACGCTTTCGTCCTTCCATCAATGCTTATTTCGATTGTTGTTCCGGCGACGAACCTAAGCAACTCCGCCGAATGCCGAATCCTGCTGAGAGTTCTCTGCGTACGTGTAAAGAACGCGCCGCCCTTGAATTCCGCCGCACACACGATGAACTCACAAATCCATGCGCCAAAACAATCTCGGAATAGTGGCGTTTCTGAGCCTGCGTCAAATGCACGCCCATCAACATATACCTGCAAAGGCCGCGCAGACAGGCGGTGGAAACGCGAGGGCGCCATGCTTTCCAACCGCTGCCACGTTCCTTCGATTTTCTCTATCTCGAAGTCAAACACGCGCTCTTCAAGCTCCAGGAGGAGCTGTTTCTTGGCTTCGTCATCCTCGTCGACGAAAAACGCGGCACCCCTACCGTCAGAGTCCTCCGCAGACTCCAATACTGGTAGCGCCTCTATGCGGTCGCCTGACCGAACTGGAATGGCATCGAGGTTTGGCACCGCACTGGAAGCCAATGCCGCATTCCAAGCGTGGGCGAAAACCTCACGGAACCTCCGGACATCGTTCTCGTCCGACAAACCTTCGGCGGCAACGCGTGAATAGAGCAGAAGCGCTCGGGCCGCATGCGTGTTGTCATCTAATACACCGAGCTGAGCGTTATTTCGCAACCAGTGAAGGGCCTCATCGGACGCGCGTGCAACAGCAGGCAGCACCAACTCCACAAATCTCGGCGGGCGTGGCTCGAAATCAAGCGACGGCAGCCACGCATCGGCTGGCCTCACAAACCGACAGTCGCGTGCCGATCGTTGCACAGGCAACCACTCTGACTCCGTGAGCAGCGCCATCAACGGTGTCGGCCAGCGTTGTTCGTTGCTCTCTGATCCATACCTGCCGGGCCGATATAAACGAAACGAAAGGTGCTCTCGCTCCAATTGCGGGATCGCCCACAACACTTGGTACGCATACTCGCGACGTAAGGGTTCGGGGAAGGCTAGCGACGCTGATTGCGCCGGGAGCCTCCACGGGTGTAGCTCAGAACGGTATGTAGTGTTTGGATTGCGTATGCCATTAGCGAGGGGATTAAGGCGGCGCATCCAGAGCGTTCTTGTCGTCTCATCTGGTGCTGCGTCCCGTAAGGCTGTGTCCATCCAATATCCATTGCTATCTTTCTGGATACGCTTCTCGCCTCCGACTGGCCGCAAACAATCTCGCGAACCCGTCGCGAACAGAAAGCGCATCCACTCGTCCTCAGGACCCACACTGATCGGCCAGTCCTGATAAGACACCAACAAACAGTGCGCCGCCTCGGCGAGGTCAGGGCTTGCGTCTCGTGCGGAGATGAGTAACCGTTCAAGAAGCTTTCCATTGTGCGTCGCCCAGCCAAGGCCGAACATGGTCTCCTCAGACGCTTTCCAGCCGCTGCGCGTCGGAAGTGCGAAATGCGCGGCGCGCGTTTCCTTGTCGGATAGTGATCGCCCGCTCGACCACAACCGGAACGCCCATTCCAGCGCACTTTGCTTCGTGCTATCTGCCACAGTACTTCGCGTGATGGCCGCCAGCGTCCGCAACACTTCACGGGTGTCGTATTCCCGGACCAGCTTGGCTTCCAAAAAGAATGTTCGCCCGGGTCTATAACCTCCAGTGTCATTAAGCCACGGCACACTTGCGCTCAGAAATGCAAAGCCACGCCTTAAGGACGCGGGCATTTGGTCAAGGGGTAGCGCGGAGGTGCCGTCCGCGTCCGAGTAACCAACGTCGTCTGGCTCCTGTGAGCCGGCAGGCGGAAAGTAGATATCCGCGGCGCGGCGGCGCGACGCTGCCTGCTCCTGCGGCTGGCTAGCAATGAGTACACCGGTCGCGCTCAAGAGAAAAACCTTTCCGTTTAACGCCGAGGGCTTCTCCTTCAGGTGGACAGCCACTTCGTCGTACAGCGCGGCCCACTCCTCGGGCGACGCTTCTCGCGCATGCATCGCCTGCGCGACTGATTCGACCCAGTCCGCGATGGTTTCGTGCGTAGGGTCGAAATGCTCTTCTACAAGCGCAAAGAATTCTTCGACTCGTTCTCTTTGATCGTCTGTTAGGTGCGGCCATAAGATTGCAACGCCCGTCGCGCTTGCAATCGCATGTACTGACAAACACGAGCTGGCCGGCACGTCCCATAGGTACGTCTCGCTTGCTGGTTGCCAGTCGACTGCACCAGTGACGCGCGTAGTCGGGAGCAAGCGTGCTGTAACAATCTCTCGCCCACCGGGTCCGAACGCAGCTTGCATATCTCGAGCAAATGGCCCGCTCCAGCACAGGAGGTCCACCACCGCTCCGGGCGATTCCGGCCAATTCTGTAGGATCAGGAAATCTATCGCATCCTTACAAAGCTGCGCTGCGCACGTTATAAAGTATCGATTTAACGAAATGGTGCAATCGACGTTACGACGATCAAGCTTCGTGTAGAAGTTGGCGTTCACGTATCCTGTAAATGGTGCCCTCGCCTCCTCGCCAAGGGGCAGGAAACAGTAAAGCAAGCTCCTCTCGACGGAATGCTTCAGCCGAACTGCTACGCTAACTCGTGCCGCACCCCGCCAGTCCTTCCATGCAGCAGGCACCTGTTTCTTTGCTAAGCTTTGGTTGAGCGCGTCACGAAAGTCGCTTGTATTTGCATCCCTGCCTACAACCAGAAATTCGTTCTCACCAATCTTCAGCCGCTCAATCTGCAGATCGTCCTGTTTCCATCTCTTGATCCTCTTTCGCTCAAGCCATTTAGGCTCATCAGGTTGAATTTCGAAATTGATTCGCGCTACGCGGTGCAGAAATAGATGCAATGGCACTTCTAGTGCCAGCAACCATTGGATTTGTCTGATTACCGCCTGCCGTGCTGCGTCTGAGTCGAGCGGCATTCGTACGACCGATGCATATCCTTCCCGCGCGAAATGTTGCACCAACCCGGGGCGCTCCTTCGCCACGACCGGTAAGAACCAAGATGGCATATTCCGCCATATCTCGGTGGCGAGCATCTTCTCGCCCATGTCCCCTAGAATCGACACCAAATCGGACTCGGTAGCAAATCGGAAGCAAAACCCATCAAAGCTGTCGCTTGGGCCAGCTTGAGAGACCGAATAGATTTCTGGCCACCCGCAAATTTGCAGCACGCTGCGAAAGCCCAAGCCCTTATTTCCGATACTTTCGTTCACCGGCTTGCTGCTCAGGGCGATATTGGTGATCGACTCGAAATCCTGAGGGCGAAACCCATGTCCGCGGTTTGCCACGTAGAGGCAGCCGTGTTGCTCTTCATCTGGGGCAAGAACGACGGCGATCTCGCCGTCCTCGCGCGCTGCCGGATGAGCGTCGTGAGCGTTCTGGATGAGTTCGATGAGAAATCGCTCTCCGTAGTCGTCGGATACGGTCAACGAGAGGTTTCGCGCTCCCTCATGTACCCGCGTCTTTCCGCGTCCACCTATGTAAGCTTCGATTTCCCCCCGCGTTTTCAGCTCGACCTGTACATCAGGTGATAGAGCGCGACGGGCGCCCTGCTGGATCGCTACTTTGCTGTCGTCCAATGCTTGCGTTGACACCTCGGCCCCTCTCCGGTCGTCGTTCTTTCCTCTTACACGCAGTGACTTCCAACTCCGGCCAGCTCATTGCATAACTGGCCCATGTACGCAAGCATACGATCTAGCCGTGCCAGCAGTGCATCGGCGCAACACTCGCGAATACCACGAAGTCGCACTTTCGCCACCGTATATACCGGTAACGCAGCGATTACCTTACCGCAGCGCGGTAGACGCCAGTTGCAGTAACAAACGAGCGCCACGATGGATCTGATGCCGTTTTGGACGAAACCCAGCCAGTGGAGCTTGGGGCGTGATCCGCTCGGCATGCAAGCCACTTCGGTAAGAGTCTATAGAACGCTCGTCCCTGGGCTTACCAACGTAACGAACCGTCTTCGCTATTATTCTTTCTACTGTTGGGCGGTGCATCACTACGAACAGTCGGTACATGCAGACGATGATGCTCAATGGCGAGTTTTCATTCGCCGCGCGGAGGCGCTATACGCGCTCGCATGCGAAGTCGAGAACCCGGCCGAAAGCGATGGCCTGGCAGGCGGCGATTGGGCTCGGGACTTTAAGCAACGCTTGCCGCCGGGCAAGATTGACTTGCGCCCATACACCGACCGGCCAGGAGTTAGGAACGCGAAGCAGTACCTGCTTGCGCCGCGTGGAAATTTTGGCCAGTTTTATGTCGCGAGCATGGTCCAAGTTGGGCTCCTGTCTCCGTCTTCTGGCGTTCCTATCGTAAGTAAGACACGTGGAGGGGCATTGGCGAGTGCATTCGCAGCCGCCATCGGCAGTGATGTGGAGCAATTGGTCGCCGCGATGCTCAAGTCGGGAACCGTGAGTCAAAACGCCTTGCGCATGATCGGAAAGGCGGTGCACCCATCAACCATTCGCGCTAGCTCGAAGGAAATGGCGTTACTTCGCGACTTCGTGTTGGTAAAGGAAGCAGACGTCGATGGCGGTACGGCTCGGCGGTCATCTGCGTGGTTGCTGTTGGACCTTGTTCGCAATGGCGTGCCCCTGGATGACCAGCCAGCAATCCGACGCGCGTTCTACCACCGGGTTTTGCCAGACGGATCGCCATATCTGCGCACGGGTGCGGTAATTGACCGTTGGCGCGCGTTCCAAGCAAATGAATTCTGTCACATCGCGCTGGAGGCTTGGCTTAATGCTACGACTGAGGAGATAGACAAACATGCAAACGGTGTAACGCCAGATGCGTTGCTTGGTGCACTGGTAAAAATAATTCTGCCGCGCCGACTCCAGAGCATGTCGTGGCGCCAGTGGGCCAGCCAGGCGAATTCTCCAGACGATGATGAAAACCTGCTCGCCGAGGTTGTGCTGGAAGGCCTTCGCGACAGCGATAACAGCCAGAATCCGGAGGTCTTGCAAGGAGCCGCGCGGCTCCTTGCAGTCCTTTGGTGTAAGTGGAGTAACGGCGCGCTCGGTGTGCGCGATGAGGTACTCAGATTTGCCGGAACAGGTGGCCGCTCGCTTGCCGGAGTACTGGCAACGCTCGACGCTACCGCCGATACTCCGACGACCGCGACAATCTCTGAAATAATTCGTCGTCATATACTACTCGATCACCTCGTCATTGCAGCCCGCAAGCTGGCTGCGTCCGGGACGTTCACGTACCACTTTGTGCTTGCCGACGGGTTGTTGTCGGCAGGCGTTTCCACCAACTACGGCTATACGAATCCACGGCTGCGAAACCTCGGCAGGTTCTTGCGAGACGCCAAGCTCTGCGAGCGTGAAAGCGTGACTCCGGCAGGCCTGAGTTTTCTTAATGGAACCCAGCCTGCATAAAGATTTAGCGGTACCGGGCTGGCATTCGTCAGTAATCACGACGTATTCGGTCGATCCCGCGTTCTACGACACGTACGTTGAGAAGCGGCTTCGCACGTTTGGATGTGAAAACAACATCCTGATGGCCGATGCAGGAATGCTGAAGCGCACGCTAGTCGCTACGCCGGACGCGTTTAGATCAGCGGGCACTAGATACGCCGTCGTGCCAGTCAACGTTCTCGGGTGTTTCCATCCGAAGATTCATCTTCGCTTGGGCAGAGATAAGGCGAGACTAATCGTGGCCTCTGCGAACGCAACTGCAGCGGGCTGGGGGAAAAACCAAGAAGTAATTTCCACTCTCGATTGGCAGGGGCGAACCGATGATGGGTTACACGGAGCAGTGGGCCCATTAATACGAAAGGCGTACGACTACCTCACCTTTTGGCTGTCCGGTAATGTCGCCGAGTCGATCGATTACAAGCGCCGGCTCCATCTCAGGGACTCGCCGTGGCTTGCTGACTTAGAGGCTAACGACAGCCCTATCGAATTACGCGATGGCTCGGCGGTTGATCTCTTCTGCGAGCGTGGCGGGGATGCGCCATCGATGCTACGGAAGCTCGCCGAGAATGCTAACGACGAAAAGATCAAACGCCTCGTTGTAATCTCCCCATATTGGGATAGCGATTTGCGTGGACTTGCAGGACTGCGAGCCGCCGTATCGGATTGCCCAACGTTTGTTGCACTAAACCCGAGAACAAACACCTTTCCGACAGATCTGCTCAAGAAGAATGACCCGTTGCAGTTTGTCTCAATTCACGACGACGCGCAGCGGCAGCGCTTCCTGCACGCGAAGGTGATTGTTATAGAAACCAACAAGGCAGATCACGCGCTATTTGGCAGCGCGAACTGCTCGGACAATGCACTGGGACGCTGGTCGGGCCGAGCAAGAAATGCGGAAGTATCCGTATATCGTCGCATCGCAGCGGGCACTGTACTACCTATGCTGGGCATCAACGTCGGGGATAAAGTGCGTCGCGCCACCATCGCGCGCCCCGATCCCTCTACGCGGCTATTCGAACAAAGCGAAGCGTTACTGCCAGCGGGCACTATGGAGCTGACGCACAACACCATAACATGGTCGCCTCCAGACGGTATCGATCCGTTAGGCGCAAAGATTCGTATCCAGCACACGGACTTATCTCTGTCGCCTGCGCCTGCAGGAAAATGGTCGGCGCAAATTCCCACAGCACCCCGATTTCCCATGATTGCCCGTGTGGTGTTCAAAGACGGACGACTGAGTGACCCTGTCATCGTTCACCATGAAGCAGCTCTACGAGAGGCTGCTCCGGGCCTCCTAGACCGGCGCCTGCGCGACGCTTTTGAGCGCGTTATGAGCGGCAGAGATGATCTCATCGATCTCGCGCTACAGGCGCACTTACTTTTTGCCCCCGAGCCCGTGCAGCCACAGCCGACAGCGGCACGCGGGAGCCAACGCAAACGTCAGGAATCCACGCCGAGCAAGTACGCGACCGCGGAAGACTTCAGGCGCGCCGTCGCCCTTATGCCTGCGACAGGGGATAGCGGACATTTCGCAGTGGACGATCCCGGACTACAGCAATTGTTGACTATCTTGCTGCGGGGCTTGCGACCATCCGCCGAGACATTGGTGCACAACCGCGACGAAGACGCGGACGACCACGCTCTGCTTGCAGGCGATTTGGAAGATGACGCCCAGGACATGACTGAACCTGAGGACGTCGCGCAAGGAGGCGACCAGGCGCCGCCAGCCACACCAGACATCAGAACCTTTACGGAAGAACAGATCACCCGTCGCCGTGCCAAGTTACGGAAGACTCTTGATGAATTCGAGAAGATGTTAAGTGATCTCGCTTACGAACCGTCAAAAATCTCAAACCGATTAGCGATCCAAACGGTGTTCATGATTCGACTCTTGCTATATGGATGCACGTTCGAGCATCTCTGTAGCAACGGGCAGAAAGTACGGCTTATGAAGTTGGCACCAACGTCTAGCGATGACCGAGAATACTCGTTCGCATTGAGAATTGCTCGGCTGCTAAAGATGATCTGGGTAGGATTTTCGCACCATGTTGCGATTGCCGACCATATCCCCATTACCGCCAAGCACACAGCACTTCCAGATGATTTTTGCTTTTTTGTGATTGTCTCGCGATGGGGTATTGCTCGAGCCTTTCTTGCTTCCTCTGCAGGACCGTCCCGCGATAGTCTGCAACAGAAAATTGGAATTACGGCGGCGCAACTCTACGCGGCCACCGCGAAGTTCGGCCCGGTCGATGCAGAAGCTGAGCAGCGGATCATCTTGCAGTTGGACTCGACTCTTGGCTTCGCAGAAGCTGAGAGTCACGTCCTGATCGAACATTGTCGTCACTTCGCGATGGCAGCGAGTCTCAAGCCCGAGCCGCTGAAAACACAGAAACACAGCAAGTAGAGGGTGGCGAGCTCTCGCATAGGGGGACTAGGGGGCCAAGCGAACCAAACCTATATATTCAGTAGTTACGCGACATACTGGCGGCGAGGGTGGGATTTAGGGCTGGCCGGTCGTGAATAAATCCCACCGCTGTCGCGTTTCGCGATCGCTTCGCGGCTTTCATCACGAGATTTAGGCCGCGATGTACGCTATGGGGCACATGCTAAAGCAATGTTGGTTCTGGCCGTTGGGCGAAACTTCGCGGTTCGGACGGTCTGGCTGATCAACTCTAACCTATTAAAGTCAAGGCGGTTCGCGTCTCGCGCCTTCCGGGTCTGGATGCCCCGGCATCGGATAGATCTCTCCCTTGTCGAGCCAGTAATTTCTCATGGGGTCCTCAGAAGAGACCCCAACGCCTGGAATCGAGTCACGCCGAACCATCGGCTTATGATTCCTGTTGCCGATGCGGGACATCGCGCCACCTATGGCCGCTCCGACAACGGCCCCGATCGACATCATTACGATCTTTAGTCCGATGCCGTCGGTGAGCGAGGTGAGCAACCCCACGCCAGCCCCGAGCGCCAGTCCAACAAAGAGAGCAACTTTTCTCATGGTATGTCAGCCCCTACCTCGCGCTTGCGTTTGATGTCGAGCACGCCGGGCTTGGACGAAAAAGCAAAATCCTGGCAGTCGGCAAGGAAAACGCCCTCTTCGCTTGGTACGGACACGCACTGGGCCAAGTGGAAATCGGCTTCGCCCGGAGATAGTAAATGCCGCCGTACGGCTGGACTGGTTCTGTCATGGCCTACGCTCCTTTGCGCTTGAGCTGCACGACTTCACCTGGCGCCTTCACATTGTCGCAATATTTCGCCCAATCAGACATCAAGCGGCGCCGTTTTTCGAAGAGATCTCCGCGGCGGTATGCCGCTTCGACTGCGTTGCTCACGGCATGGGCAAGCGCCATTTCACAAACCTCACGCGGATAATTCGTGGATTCTGACGCCCAATCGCGGAACGTGCTACGGAAGCCGTGAACAGTAATATTGTCGCGGCCCATACGCTCGAGAAGCGCGAGTAATGCCATGTTAGAAAGGTGCTTGCCGGGACGCCCTGGAAAAACAAAATTCTCGCCGTCGATGCGTTTTTCTTTCAGTGAGCGCAAGAGCTTTACGGCGTGTGGCGAGAGCGGCACGCGGTGCTCCTTGTGTGTCTTCACCCTTTCAGGCGGAATGATCCAGGTCGCGGCATTAAGATCGAACTCGGGCCAGCGCGCGCTGATCGTTTCGATCGTGCGGGTAGCCGTGAGAATCAAAAGCTCCAATGCGCGCGCGCCAGCCCCTTCCTCGGCGCGTAGCTTCACCATGAACCGGCCCATCTCACGGAACGGCAGCGCAGGATGATGTTTTACGCGCTTCTTCTTTTCTAGCGTTGGCAGGAGCTTATCCAAGTGACCACGCCAACGGGCCGGATTGTCGCCGGCACGGTGCTCGCGTGCTTTCGCCCAATCGAGCACCCGCTCAATACGTCCGCGCACGCGGCTGGCGGTCTCAGGCTTCTTTGCCCATATCGGCTCGAGCGCCTTCAGCACAAGTCCCGTGTCGACGTCCTGGACCGACACGTCACCGAACACAGGCTCACAATAGGTCTCGATGGTGTTCTGCCACTGCGCGACGTGCTTTTCATTCTTCCACCCGGTACGGTGGGCTTTGATGAAGCGTTCAGCGCATTCAGCAAAGGTAAGCGACTTCGTAGCTTCGACCGCCTGGCGTGCGCGGTCGCTATCTCTGGCGTCAATCGGGTCTATACGATTCGCTACGAGTCGGCGGCAGTCCGCGGCCTTGGTGCGTGCCTCGGCGAGGGTCACGCCAACCAGGGAGCCGAGGCCCATCTCACGGCGCCTTCGGTTTAACATGTAATAAAATACCCAGCTCTTGCTACCGGACGAGCTCACCTGCAAATACAGGCCGCCGCCGTCCGCGTAGTAACCCGGCTTCGATTTTTTCTCGACCGCTTTCGCAGACAAGACCTGAAGTTGACGCGCCAAGTTTCTACCCCACAATCTACCCCACAGTCATGCTGGGATACTGCCGGACTCTATCGGACTCGTCAAGACGACCGCCGCCGATTCTCCTCTCGGAAACGGCGAAAATTGGGATTTGTTTTGGGGCGTACTGAAAAGTGTTAGGCGGACGCCCTCTCCGCCAAGTAATCGTTTCACCCCATCCCAGCAAATCCACAAAACCTCTAACCCGACTTGGCGGATTCGCGGGGCGCGAGCTGCCAAGTGATTGATTAATCACAAGCGGACCTCAAAGGTCTGCACTACACGGTGGCGACGTGCGCGGGCTGTTCGGCGGTGATTTTCGGCGGTGCTTGAGCGGGCAA
>CAYODZ010000183.1:0-1957 GCA_964402835.1 uncultured Gammaproteobacteria bacterium
TTTAACCCTATATTTCGCACCCCGTTTTACAGTCAAACCGCGTTGGCCAGAGAAACGGGGTGAGGTCAGGTAGGCGGACGTGGAAGACGCTGGCTCAGAATCTGAGCCGGCGTCGAGAACCCAAGCTGCTGCAAGATCTCACGCTGACGCGTCGTCAAACGAGTCGGCTGAACCTCGCGGCCTAAGCGTGTGCGATGAATCAACAAACAGTAACTCGAAAACGCGCTCAAGATCGTCGCCGCGGTCGTGCGCTGTTCTTTCACGCTCGCACCTGCCGGCACGCTTTGACGATACAAACGCTGCAGCAAGTAATACAGCATCAACACGGCCAGCATCAGAAACACCAACGCTTCCACGCGCTCCGGCGTATGCAGGAACACCGGCCGCACCGCCAACGGGCCTTTGAAGTTGCGGTTGACGTGCTCGCTGTAGTTCTGTTGCTTGAACTTCGTAAACAACGCGTCCGCGCTGCCTTGGTTTTGCGGAACCGTCGCCACGATCACCGAGTAGCCGTCGTCCTTCTCGGCTTGCTTCACCGCTTTGGCGTCGAAGCTGAATTCGAAACGGTGCGTCGGCCGATGACAGCCGCGCCCCGGCGGCGGAAGTTTTTTCAACTCGCGCTTGGTGAGCGGAACCATCTTCCACGTGAAGTACTGCGCCGCGTCCTTGCCGTCCAACAACCGCGACATCCGTTTGGCCACCGAGGGCTCGTCGCTGTAAGGACCGCCGCGAGCCACGTTCTGTTGCGTTTTCTCCAAGCCCTCGCGGATGCGGTCGATCTGTTTCTGTCGTTGCTTGCGAACCACTTTCTGATCGGCCGTGCTGAACACAAAGATCAGGCGGCACTTGATCTCCCGGCCGCTCTCGTCGTCTTGCAGCGTATGCTTGAGCACCGCCAACTCGTAATGTTCTTGCGGCAGTTCGCTGTCCGTGAGGCGGCGGCGTTGTTGTTCGATCGACAAATAGCTGGCCGTCTTCCAAGCCAGCGTTTTGCGGTGTTTTTCGAACAGCGCCTTGAATTCGCCCCACGGTGCCGAACAGACGGCGTGCGAATCGATGTCTTTCAGCCGCAGCAGATGGGCGATCGAAAACGTGCCGCGGTCGGAGAACATGGTCATCTGGTTGAGCTTCAGGTGTTTGCGGATCAGGCCGAGTTGTTCGTCGACGGCGGTGCGACCGTTTTGATTGCCGTCGACGGTGTGGCCGAAGAAAGGCAACGGTCCGAACTCATCGACCATCGTGCAGACGCCGGCATGCACCATCAACGAACCTTTGGGCGCATCGTCCATGGCCCGGCCTTTGGTGATGTGAGCGGCTGCCAACTCGTTGTCGCTGCGGACGGTTTCGTTGACTGGCTTGCTTTTGTCTGGTTGTTTCTCTGGCTGCGATTGGTCCGTTTGATGCTTGCCGCTGCGATCGATGACTCCTTCGCGCGGTTGTGCGTTTTCGTACTCGCCGGTGAACAACAGATGCGTGGGATCGTAATGCATCTCGGAAAGCGGCACGCCGAACTCGCGGGCCACGTGCAAGGCGAGATGGGCCAAGATGGAATGGCGTTGTTCGAAGAAGGCATCCAGGGCGCGTCCCAGGCGATCGTCGTTAAGTTTTTCGGGCGGGATGCCCCAGAGGATGTCCGCGCCGCTGTCCTTGGCCCACTCGGCAACGTTGCGCAGCGCCAGCGGCGAGTACAAGCGAGCGGCCATGAGCAAGCTCAAGGTGGTGCCGTAGTCGTACTCGGCTTGTGGATCGGCGGGGCAGTGTTGGTTGATGATGGGAATGACGTTCATGCGTTCGATGAGCGGAAAGATGACCGCCAGCGCGCCGAACCGGCACGCCTCTGCATCCGACTGATTTCCATACCAAGTAAACGCCGTCATATGCGTAACATGGCAAAATTACGCAGATGGCGCTAGCTCAGTTTTGACTAAATTTAAGGTTGCGAAAAATAGGTTTAACC
>CAYODZ010000184.1:0-47840 GCA_964402835.1 uncultured Gammaproteobacteria bacterium
ACATGATCGCCTGGCTGGTGGAGATGAAGGGCTGGAAGCCGGCCGAGGCCTACGTCTTTTGCAGCCTCGCCTGCGACCTGCACGTCACGCAACTCGTGGATGGCAACAAGGGCATCCACGCGATGGTGCGGCGCGACCTGCTGTAGCATTCCAGCCGTGATCGAGCGCGGCCACCACGACATGGGCGGACTGCCCGCCGGCAAGGTGCGGCGTACCGAGCATGCCTACGACGACTGGGAGCTGCGCGTCGACGCCATGATGATGCTGCTGGTCGGCGTCGTCGGCGGCAACAAACGCATGACCGTGGACGAACTGCGCAAGAACATCGAATCGCTGCCGCCCGCGGACTACGACAAGATGGGCTACTACGACCGCTGGGTGACCTCGTTGACGCAAACCATGATCCAGCGCGGCGTGATCACCACCGACGAGCTGGGGAAGAAAATGTCGGAAGTCGGGAAGAGAAAGTAAATGGGGACTGTCCCTATTTACGAAGTTGGCGATCGCGTCCGCGTCAGGAAAGCCGCGCCGCTGGGCCACATCCGCACGCCGTTCTATATCCGCGGGCACGCGGGCGTGGTGGAACGCTATTGCGGCGCGTTTGCCAATCCGGAGGAGCTCGCGCAGCAACGGGACGGCCTGCCGAAGCAGCCGCTGTACCGCGTGCGCTTCAAGCAAACCGACGTCTGGCCCGGCTATCGCGGCAGCCGCTCGGACGTGATCGAGATCGAGATCTTCCAGCACTGGATCGAGCCATGAAGGCCGCCGGGCGCTACGAGCCGTACTCCTACTTCCAGCTGATGGAAGTGAGCCTGCGCGAGCTGCTGGTGGAGAAGGGCATCGTTACCGAGGACGCGATCCGCGGCGCGATGGCGATCATGCGCGCGCGCGGACCCGAGCGCGGCGCGGCGATGGTGGCGCGCGCCTGGCTCGACCCTGCCTACAAGGCACGCATGCTCGAGAACGGCGGCGCGGCGGCCGAGGAACTCGGCTTCGAAGTGCCCGGCCTGAAACTGATCATCGTCGACAACACGCCCAAGGAGCACAACGTCATCGTGTGCACGCTGTGCTCCTGCTATCCGCGCATGCTGCTCGGCATCCCGCCGGAGTGGTACAAGTCGCGGGCCTACCGCAGCCGCGTGGTGCGCGAGCCGCGAAAGGTTCTCGCCGAATTCGGATTGAAGGTGCCGCCGAAGCAGGCGATCCGCGTGCATGACTCCAACGCCGACATGCGCTACATGGTCCTGCCGATGCGCCCGGCCGGCACCGAGGGCTGGAGCGAGGAACGCCTCGCCGCCCTCGTCACGCGCGACTGCCTGATCGGCGTCGCCGTCCCCACGCTCCCCAAGAAACTCAAGTCCAGGAAGTCCTGATGACCACCAAGCTCTTCACGCCCATCGAACTGGGCGGAATCACCTTGCCCAACCGCATCGTCGTCTCGCCGATGTGCCAGTACAGCGCCGCCGACGGCGCGATGAGCGACTGGCACCTCGCGCACCTCGGCGCCTTCGCCTGTTCGGGCGCGGGCCTGTTCATCATCGAGGCCACGGGCGTCACGCGCGAGGGCCGCATCTCCAACTACTGCACGGGTCTGTACACCGACCTCAACGAAGCGGCGATGCAGCGCGCCGTCGCGCTCTACCGCGGCATCACGAAGAACCCGATCGGCGTGCAGCTCGCGCACGCGGGCAGGAAGGGCTCGGCGCAACAGCCGTGGCTCGGCGGCAAGTCGCTCGGGCCGGGCGAATCCCCGTGGCAGACGGTGGCGCCGTCCGCGCTGCCTTTCGCCGAAGGCTGGCACGTACCGCACGAACTGACCGTGCCGGAGATCAAAGGAATCGTCGACGCGTTCGTCGCGGCTGCGCAGCGCGCCCTACGCGTCGGGCTCGACCTCATCGAACTGCACGCGGCGCACGGCTATCTGCTGCACCAATTCCTGTCGCCGCTCTCGAACCGGCGCACCGACCACTACGGCGGCAGCCTGGAGAACCGCATGCGCGCGCCGCTCGAAGTGGCGCGTGCGGTGCGCGAGGCCTGGCCGAAGGAACGCGCACTCGGCGCGCGCATCACCGGTAGCGACTGGACCGAGGGCGGCTTCGAGGCGCAGGACGCCGCGATATTCGCGAAGGAACTCAAGGCGATCGGCCTGGATTACGTCTGCGTGACAAGCGGCGGCGCGGTCAACGCGCGCATCAAGTTGGAGCCCGGCTACCAGGTGGGATTCGCCGAGACCGTGAAGCGCGGCGCGCAGCTGCCGGTGATGGCGGTGGGCCTGATCGTCGAACCGCAACAAGCCGAGGCAATACTCGCCGAAGGGCGCGCCGACATGGTGGCACTGGCGCGCGGCTTCCTCGACAACCCGCGCTGGGTGTGGCACGCGGCCGAGCGCTTCGGCGTGAAGTACGACTATCCGCCGCAGTACCGGCGACTGCATCCGGACCAGTGGCCGGGGGCGCGACTCGTACGACCGGTGCGGCCGATGGCGGATGCCTAGCGAGCTATGCTCTAATCGGGGCCTTTCGACGCAGTATGCTTTTTTGACAGTTTCTTAACCTTCAGGGGGGTTACGTGGCGACAACCGGCAAGGCAGATGACGCAGCCAAGGTGAAAGACCAGGCGCAGGCGCAGACGCGCCTGAAGTGGGACGACTCCAACATGAAGAGTTCCTACGCTAACGTGTGCAACGTCACCAGCACGCGTGAGGAAGTGGTAATGCTGTTCGGCATCAACCAGGCTTGGAACCGCGGCCAGAAGGAAGTGACGATCCAGCTCACCGACCGCATCATCATCAGCCCGTACGCGGCCAAGCGCCTCGTGATGCTGCTCGACGGCGTGGTGAAGGAATACGAGAAGCGCTTCGGCCAGCTCAACGTCGAGGGACCGGCGCCTAAGCAGTGAGCACCGCGCGCCCAGGAGGCTGAGGCTTGTCGGCGGCCGATTCGCCGCTCTCGAGCGCGGCGGCGCAGGCGCCGCGCACCGAGCTGGACCTCGCGTGGCGGCAGTTCGGTGCCGCCGCGAGCGCCGAGGATTTCTGCCGCCACTGGCTCGCGCTGCAGTGCCACGCGATCGCCGATGTGCGACACGCGATGGTGGTGCTGCAGCAGCCCGGTAGCGAGACTTTCGCGCCGCTCGCCTTCTGGCCCGAGCAGCGAGCGGATCGCTCCAGCCTGACCAAATTCGTCGAGCGGGCGTTGCGCGAGGGGCGCGGCGTGGTGCAGGCCTGCGACGGCGCGGCCTCCGCCGGGCTGCCGGACCAACCCGACTACCAGATTGCCTATCCGATCCGCGTCGACGGTCGCGTGCGAGGCGTAGTGGGCCTGGAGATAGGCTGGCGGGAGACGCCGCAGCTGCAGGCGGCAATGCGCCAGCTGCAGTGGGGTTCGGGGTGGCTTGAGGTGCTGCTGCGTCGGCATGCCGATCCCATCGAGGCGGCGCGCCAGCGCACCAAGCTCATCCTGCAGCTGCTCGCGATCTTCCTGGAGCGCGCGGAACTGAACGCGGCGCTCACCGATCTGGTGACGGAAATGGCGACGCGACTGGGCTGCGACCGCG
This sequence comes from uncultured Gammaproteobacteria bacterium, assembly GCA_964402835.1. Taxonomy (GTDB): domain Bacteria; phylum Pseudomonadota; class Gammaproteobacteria; order Natronospirales; family JAIVGZ01; genus JAIVGZ01. The sequence continues at coordinate 3,553 of CAYODZ010000184.1, forward strand.
TCATGCTGGGGCTGCTGCACGGTGGGACGCTACGCATCGAGGTGGTGTCGCACACGGGCCAGTTCGACCGCCACGCGAACCTGGTCGCCGCGGCCGGCGCGGCGATGACCGAGGCGCTCGACCAGCGCGAAGCCATCCTCTATCCGCAGGATCGCGAGGCGCGGCCGGTGGTCACGCTCGCGCACGCCGAGCTCGCGCAGCTCTCCGGCGCCGACGGCATCGCCACGGTGCCGCTGATGCGCGAAGGGCACGTGCTCGGCGCGCTGACGCTGGAACGTGGCGCCGGCCTGCGCTTCGACACACCGACCGTGGAGCTGCTCGAAAGCCTCGCCGCGATGCTCGGGCCGCTTATCGCGCTGCGCCTGGAGCAGGGCCGCAGCCTCACGTCACAGGCCGCAGCCCGCACGCGCGGATTCTGGGGCCGCCTGGTGGGACCGCGTCACGGGGGTCTGAAGCTCGGCGTGCTCCTGCTCGTGGCGGGGGCGCTGTTTCTCGCGTTCGCCACCGGCGAGTACCGCGTAGGTGCCGAGGCGCGCATCGAAGGCGAGGTGCAGCGCACGCTCACCACACCCTTTCAGAGCTATGTGCGCGAGGCGACGCGCCGCGCAGGCGACACCGTGCGCGAAGGCGAAGTGCTCGCGCGCCTGGACGATCGCGACCTGCGGCTGGAGCAGGCGCGCCTCGCGGCGCAGCTCGATCAGTTCGGTCGTCAGTACCGAGAGGCGATGGCCAAGCGCGACCGCGCGCAAGCGCGCATCGTCAGCGCGCAGATGGAGCAAGCGCAGGCGCAGCTCGGGCTGGTCGAGGAGCACCTCGCACGCACGGAGATCAGGGCGCCATTCGACGGAGTGCTCGTGAGCGGGGATCTCACGCAGATGCTGGGCGCGCCCCTCGAGCGGGGCCAGGCGTTGTTCGCGATTGCGCCGCTGGACGCCTACCGGGTGGTGCTGGAAGTGGACGAGCACCGCGTTGGCGACGTGCGCGCGGGGCAGCGCGGCGAGCTCGTGCTGTCGGCCGACCCCGGGCAGTGCTTTCCGATCCTGGTCCAGAAGATCACGCCCGTCAGCACGGCGCGCGAGGGTCGCAACTATTTCCGCGTCGAGGCGCAGCTCGAAACGGGTCTCGATCCGCGGCTGCGCCCGGGGATGGAGGGCGTGGCCAAGGTGTCCGTGGACGAGCGACTCCTCGCCTGGATCTGGACGCGCGAAATGATGAACTGGCTGCGGCTCAAGGCATGGGCCTGGACACCCTGAGGCGCGCGCGATGGCACAGGAACTCCTGAGCGGCCTGTGGTACCGCGTCGCGGACCTGCGACCGCGATTGCGCTCGCACGTGCGCGTGAACCGGCATGAGTACCGAGGCGAACGCTGGTACGTGCTGGCCGACCGCCTTTCACGTCGCTCGCATCGCGTGAATCCGGCGGCCTATTTCCTCGTCGGCCTGCTCAATGGGCGGCGGCGCATGCAGGAAGTCTGGGACGCGGCGGTCGAGCGGTTCGGCGAGGAAGCGCCGACGCAGGATGACGCCATCCGCCTGCTCGGCCAGCTGCACGCCGCCGACCTCCTGCAGTGCGATGTGTCGCCCGACGTCGAGGAGCTCCTGCGCCGCTCGCAGCGCGTCGCCCAGCGCACGTGGCTGGGGCGCGTCCTCTCGCCGCTCGCCATCCGCATCCCGCTCATCGACCCTGACCGCCTGCTCGAACGATGGCTGTACTGGTACCAGCCCCTTTTCGGCGCGCTCGGCGCGCTGCTCTGGCTGGCGGTCGTGGGCTGGGGCACGTTTACCGCCGCGCAGCACTGGGACGCGCTCACCCAGGACATTGGACACCGCGTGCTCGAGCCGCAGAACCTGCTGATCCTCGGGCTGGTGTTCCCGGTGGTGAAGGCGTTGCACGAGTTCGGTCACGCCTGCGCGGTGAAGGCCTGGGGCGGCGAGGTGCACGAAATGGGCATCATGCTGCTCGTACTGATGCCGGTGCCCTACGTGGACGCCTCGGCCGCGAACGCGTTTCCCGAGAAGCGCCGCCGCGTCATAGTGGGCGCGGCCGGCATGCTGGTGGAGCTGTTCATCGCCGCCCTGGCGCTCATGCTGTGGCTGGAGATGCAGCCGGGCTTCGGGCGCGCGGTGCTGTTCAACGTCATGCTGATCGCCGGTGTTTCCACGGTGCTGTTCAACGCCAATCCGCTCCTGCGCTTCGACGGCTACTACATTCTCGCCGACCTGCTCGAAATGCCGAACCTGCGCCAGCGCGCCCAGCAGCTCGCCTCGTCGCTGTTCCAGCGCCACTTGTTCGGCATGCCGCTGGCGCCGGTGGAGGCCAGCGCGGGCGAGAAAGCGCTGCTGCTTACGTTCCTCGTCGCCTCGTTCGCCTACCGCATGTTCATCACGCTGGTGATCGCACTGTTCATCTCGGGCGTGTACTTCCTCCTCGGCATGGTGCTCGCCATCTGGGCCGTGGTCGCGGCCACGCTGGTGCCGCTGGTTGCCCTGGTGAACTACCTGGCTTTCAGTCCGCGCCTCGGGCGCCACCGCGCACGTGCGGTGCTGACCTCCTCGTTGCTTGCGACGACCCTCCTGGGACTGGTGTTCTTCGCGCCGGTCAGTTCGTGGACCACCGCGCAAGGCGTGGTCTCCATTCCCGAGCAGTCGATGGTACGCGCGGCCACCGACGGCTTCGTCTCGCGCGTCCTGGCGCAGCCCGGCGGGCAGGTGCGCCGCGGCGATCCGCTGGTGGCCATGACCGATCGCGTGCTGCAGGCGCGCATCCGTGGCCTGGAAGCGCAGCGCGCCGAGTTGCAATTCCGCTACCAGGCCGAGCGCGTGGAGAGCGAGGTGAGGGCGCAGATGACGCAGGACCGCATGCGCTCGATCGAGGCCGAGCTGCAGCGCTCGCTCGAGCGCTCCCGCGACCTGGTATTGCGCAGTCCGGCGGACGGGGTGTTCGCACTCCCGGGAGCGGTGGACCTGCCGGGGCGCTATCTCAAGCAGGGCGAGGCCATCGGCCACGTGGTGGCGGATGCGCGCCTCACCGCGCGGGTCGTCGTGCCGCAATCGTCGGTGGACCTCGTGCGCTCGCGCACCGAGCGCGTCGGCGTGAAGCTGGCCGAGCGCATCGAGGACACCCTCGTTTCGCGCGTCGTGCGCGAATTGCCGGGCGCAAGCGACCGGCTGCCCAGTGCAGCGCTGACGCAGGCGGGCGGCGGCGAGGCGGCGCTCGATCCGAGCGCGGGCACCGAGGGCCGAGCCCTGCAGACCTATTTCGAGTTCGAGGTGCAGCTGCCGCCCGATCGCCCGTTCCTCCTCGGCGGCCGGGCCTATGTGCGCTTCGACCACGGCGCCGAAAGCCTCGCGGTGCAGCTCTGGCGCTGGCTGCGGCAGCTCTTCCTGCTGCGCCTCGCGACGTGATGGCGGCGCCGGGCGGGCGCGCCGACCCCGGTTTCTATCCCGAGCGCGACACAGCGCGCGAGTCGGCGCTCGATCGGCTGTTGGCCGGCCTTGCGTACCGCATGCACTCGGTCCTCGGCCGGCGCCTGGCTGCGCACGAGCTTTTCGTGCGCGAAGTGGCGGGCCACGCGGCGCGGCTGCGCGCGGCGCCGCTACGCCCCCAAGTGGCGCAACTGCGCTATCGGTTGCGGCGCGACGGCCTGTCCGGGGATCGGCTGGCCGAGGCCTTTGGCGCTTACTGCGCCGCACTAGCCCCGGACGTATCGCCGCCCTCGTCCGCCGCGCTGCGCACGGCGCAGGCTCTCGTGCGGGGCGGCGTCGTCGACCTGCCAGACGCCGTTGGGCGCGCGCAGGCGCTCGCACTCGCCGCCACCGCGTTCGCGCTTTGCGGCATTCCCGTGCACCTGTATAGCGCGAGCGAGGCCCGGGCGCGAGTGGCGGCCGCGGCGATCGGGGCGCCGCTGCGGGCGCTCGGGTTTGAAGCCGCCTGCGCTGCCGCAGGGATGGACGCCGGCGCGCGCCGCACGGCGTACGCGGCGGCGGTGACCTGTGGCACGATGCGCACGATCGCCTTCGACTACCTGCGCGACCGGCTGCGCCTCGGACGGCGACAGCGGACGCTGCAGGGCAGGCTGGAGCGCGTCGCCGGTGACGGGGCGGAGGGCGCCAAGCTGATGCTCGGGGGGCTGCGCTGCGCGCTGATCGATGACGCCGACCTCTTGCTGATCGACGATGCGCGCACCCCGCTGGTGGTCTCGGCGGACGTGTCTACCGGGGCCGACCGCCTGCTCTACGAGCAGGCGCTGGAGCTCGCGCGCGCCCTGCATCCGGGCGCGGACTATGAGGCGGCGGACGGTTCGATCCGGCTCACCGGCCGCGGCGCGCAGCGGCTCGCGCAGCTGAGCATGCTGCTGGGCGGCGCATGGTCGGTGCGTCAGTTCCGCGAGGACCTGGTGGCGAGCGCGCTCGCGGCGCTGAACGCGATGCAGCGGGGGCGCGACTATGAAGTCGCGCAGGGTTCGCTGCAGTTGCCCGAGGACGGCGACGACGCGCCAGTACCCGAGCCGATGCGGCGCCTGCTGGAGGTGAAGGAGGGACTTGCCTTCGCCGGCCGCCGCGAGACGCTCACCCGGCTGCCGGTGCCGGCGTTTTTCCGGCGCTACCTGAGGCTTGCGGGGGTCTGCTCGGACGCGCGCGGGCTGGAGCGCGAATTCTGGACCGTATACGGGCTGCGCTGCAGCAGCGCCACGGCGCCCGCGCGGTCTGCCGTCTGCACGGCGCGCGTTTTCGCCGGCACCGCGCAGCGGCGTGTGGCGTTGGTCGAGGAAACGCGCGCGTGCATGGCGCGCGGCGAGGCCGTGCTGGTCGCGGTGCGCGACCCGAACGAGGCGCAGGCGCTGGCTGGGACGCTGAGCGAAGCGGGCCTGCCGGCGCAGGTGGTTCGCGGCGCCGGAGACGAGGCCGAGCAGCGGGCGCTTGCCGCACTCGGCCGAGCGGGTGCGCTGGCGATGAACCTGCATCCCGCGCAGCGCAGCGTGATGCCCCCGGCCGGCGCGCCACTGCACCTCGCCGTCGCCGAGCTGCACGAGTGCGCGCGCCACGTCGCGCACATCGCGAGTGCCTACGGCGCGCGGTCGTGCACGCAATTCGCAGCGCTCGAGGACGAGGCCGTCGCGGCGCGGCTCGGTGCGGGCACGCAGCGCCTGGCGGACGCCGCGGGCCCGGGCGGCGAGCTGCCGGCGGAGGTGGCGCGCGAACTGTTCGCGAGCGCGCAGCGCGGCGCCGAGCGCGCCGCAGCGCGCGAGCGCCACGAGCTCGCGCAGCGCGAGCAGTCCCTCGACGACCTGCTGGCTTTCTCGGGGCGCTCGGACTGAGCGCGCCTGGCTAGCGGAAGCTCACGCGGCAGCGCACGCCGGCGGGGATCTCGAGGCTGCGGTTGCGCAGCTCCAGGCGCACGCCGAAAGTGCCGCTCGCGGCGTCGACCACCTTGTCGACCAGCTTGACGGTGGTCTCGTACTTCCCGCCCACCGGCGCCTCGGGCATCACGCTCGCCTTCTGCCCGGGCTTCACCGCGCCGTACTGGCTCACCGGCAGCACCACCTCGACGTGCAGCGGGTCGATCTCGGCCAGCTTCATGATCGGATCCTTGAAGGTGATCGCGCCGAATTCGCCGGGCTTGAGCAAGACCTCGACCACCACGCCGTCCAGCGGACTGCGGATGCTGCGCATCGCCAGCACTTCCGCGGAGCGCCTCGCCTCGAGCTCGTTCAGCTGTTGCGTCTCGCGCACGCGGCGCAGCTCCTCGGTGGCGAGCTGCAGCTCGGCCTGCGCCTCGTCGCGCGCGTTCTCGGAGATGAACTTCTGCTTGAACAGCTCGTCGGCGCGCTGCGCCTTCTTGTGCGAGATGTCCAGGCGCGCCTGCGCGGCCTTAAGCTCGCCTTGCATCTGAGCGCGCGACTGCGCCAGTGCGAGCGCGGCGCGCTCGGGTCCCGCGGCGAGCGTGACCAGCAGCTGGCCCTTCCTCACGGTGTCGCCGCGCTGCACGTGCACTTGATCGATCACGGCTTCGACCGGCGAGCGCACCTCGATGGCCTGGCGAGCCTCGATCATGCAGTCGTACACCTGCGCGACGGCGTGCCCGTGAACGACGAGCATCCCAAAGAGCGCGCAGTGTGCCAGCCGGTGAGCGAGGGTTCGCATGAAGTTGGAAGGATAAGGGCCGCAATTATGACGGTAACTCGGACGCGGCATCGCGCCGCAACATTGCGCCGCAGTCAAGGGTACTTCTCCGGGGATTCATGATCAGCCGGTACGCGTGTCATGGATTCGGGTGTGCCGTGCAGCGCGTATCTAGATGTTTCAAGGGATTGGAGAATCATTCCGAGAACCTACCTGAAGCAGACCAGCATCCTAAAAAGTTTGTGGAATTCATGGAATATTCACGCTCCGGTGCTAACCTTCGCGCAGTGACAGGTGAGCGGCACGCGCAAAGGCCGCCACTGCTGGTGTTTTAAAAAGAAAAAAGACAAAGCAAAACAACGGGGGCCGGCGCGAGGTGCTGAGTAATTCTGGGGATTGCAGTCGCATTTCGCCTGTGCCGGCGCATTCCGTCGCGCGTATTCCTCCCGAGTTCCCGATTCCCAGTTTCGTGCCGACGTCGGCGCGCTCGCGCGCGCCCGCAAGGAAAAATCCATGAACGACACCCGCCCTGACGCCGCGAGCGCCGCGCCGCGCGTACGCATCCCGAGCCTGTTCGAGATTTTTTTCGGCAAGCTCGCCAACTGGTTCCGGCGGCTGGCGCAGTGGCGAAAACAGGGCCTGCTCAAGCGCGCGCTGCAGGCGCGGCGGCGCAGCCCCGTGCGCCTGGAGACGCTCGAGCCGCGGCTGCTGCTGTCGGCCGACCTGACCTACAACTCGCTGGCGGATACCGACTTCACGCTGATCGGTGACCTCGACGGCTCGGACGCTTTCCTGCGTCTCTTCGAGACCGACAACCTCGCCGGCCCCGAGGTGGCGTCGGTGCAGCTTGACGATGCGGGAGACATCGAAGTCAACATCAGCCGCAGCCTCGGCAGCGGAGCTCTGTTCGGAGACACATTGCGCATCGACACGAGCACCCTGTCGTTGCTGAACACTTTTGTCACCGCGAACGGCGGCGTGCTGCAGCTCAATTTTGACGGCGGCCTGGAGACGCCGCTCACCGACGACCAGGTGATCCTGAACGCCGGCACCGTATCCTTCGGCCTGGACGTAGGCAGCACGAGCGACATCGTGATCGGCGTGGGTACGCTCACCATCGGCGGCAGTCTCTCGCTCGAGTCCGACGAGCAGGTCCTGGTTGGCGTGGGCGCCGAGGTCATCGCCACCGACATCGCCTTCACTGTGAATGCGAGCAGCGACGGGCTGCCGCCTGTCGGCGACGAGTTCTTCGCCACCGCGACCGCGCAGATCAACATCTACGGTAGCCTGAGCGGCGACGACATCACGCTCACGGCGAGTTCCAAGATCGACGTCGACAACGCGAGCCTCGGCATCGGCGGTTTCCAGTTCGCGTTCCTGCACGTCGATTCGACGGCCGCCGTCAACATCGGCAGCGATACCGAAGTAGGCGCTTCGGGCAACATCACCGCGACGGGCAAGCTGGAGGTCACCGCCAAGTCCGAAGCGAGCGCCGACGCCACCATGGAATCTCTCGCCACGGCGAGCGACGCGAAGACCGACGCTGCGGTCGCGAGCGTGTCGATCACCAGCAACGCCACCGCGCGCGTCGCAGGCACGGCGGACCTGTCCGTAGCTGGGGACTTCTCGCTCAAGGCCGAGAACAATGCCACCGCGCTCGCGAGCGCGGACGGCAGCAAGGGTGGCGCCGGCGCCACCTTCGGCCTCGGGCTGGTCTTTACGCATACCGAGGCGTCGATTGCCGACACCGCGACGGTGCATGACGCCACGTCCATCGCGCTCATTGCGGAGTCCGAGAACAAGGTGACGGTCCTCGCCAAGTCGACACCGCGCGGCGCGGCCGACGACGGCGATGCGATGACGAAGACGAAGACGCAGGAAGGACTCGCCGACCCCAACGACGATGGCGACTCGAAGGACCAGGCATCGACGAGCGAGGGCTCGATCGACCTCGCGGGCGCACTCGCCTCGGTCGGGCTCGAGAGCCATACGCTCGCCGCCATCGGCTCGAGCGGGCTCGTTTCGACGAGCGGTGCCCTGACGCTTACCTCCAGCTCCAAGAACGAAACGTCGGCGGTGGCCGACGGCAGCACCACGCAGGAGGTGGCCTTTGCGAGTTCGGCCGTAGACACGGACGCGGAGACCATCACCCTTGCCGCCGATCATGGCCTGCAGACCGGCGACAAGGTGACTTTCCACCTGGACGACGCCGGGACCGAGATCGACGGACTGACGGACGGCGATCCTTACTACGTGCGCGTCGCCGGCAACGACGTGCAGCTGTTCGGCACCAAGGCGAACGCCGAAGGCAGCGGCACGGTCGGGCGCATCGACCTGAAAGCGGCCGGCACGGGCACGGCGCACGAGCTCGAGCTCGACCCGAGCGGCAGCGGCGTGACGGTGGCGGTGGCGGTGAACGTGGCGGTGGTGGAAGCCAACGCCACGCTCTCGGGCACCAATATGCAGGCGGGCTCGGTCAGCCTGTCGGCCAAGCTCCCCGACAACGTGTTCCTGGCGGAGGCGATCTCCGGCGCGGGCGACCCGGGTGAGACCGGGTTCGCGGGCGCGCTCGCCATCAACATCGGTATCACGAGCGCCGCGGCCACCCTCAGCGACGGCGCGGTGCTTACGCTCTCGGGCGGCACGGGGGATGTGTCGCTGGCGGCGCTGAACCACGCCGACAATACGGCCAAGGCACGCGCCATTCAGACCGGCGACGCGCAGACCGGCGTCGGCGCCTCGGTGCTGCTCAACTATGCCGAGACCACCACTCGCGCGTACGTCGGCAACGACGTGGCGCTCTCGGGCGTGCACGACCTCAAGCTCGACGCGGACTCGAAAAACGACCTCGAATCCGTCGCCATCGGCGGCTCCGCGGGCAGCACCGCGGTCACGCCCGTTCTCGCGATCTCCTACGGCGACAACGACACCAGCGCCAAGCTGGGCACCCTGGCGGGGGACATGAAGCTCGGCGGCGAGCTCACCGCGAGCGCGAAGCACGAGGGCGGCATCGACAACTCGGCCGAAGGGGACACCAAGTCCGAAAACACGGGGGTGGGGATCTCGCTCGCCCTCGCCATCGCCACCGACCGGGTGATCGCGACAACGGCGCGCAACATCGACGCGGGCGGCGCGGTGAGCTTCAGCGCGACCACGTCCTCCACGAACAAGTCGGAAGCCAAGGCGAGCGCCGCGGGCGGCCAGGAGACCAAGTCCGAGGCCAAAGACGGCAAGGACGCGGGCAGCGGCCTCAACAATGAAGTCCAGAATCAGAGCCAGTTCGCCGACAAGCGCGGCCAGGCCTCCGGCGGCTCGGGCGAGGCGAACAAGCAGACCGACGGCAAGGCGACGAGCGACACCTCCGGCGGCGATGCGGTGCAGGTGGCCGGCGCGCTCGGCGTCACCGTGGCGGTGACGGAAGCGCGCGCGACGATTCCCGACGGGCTGACGATCAAGGCCGGAAACGACGGCGCGGTGACCGACGGCGGGCTGACGCTGAAGGCTCAGAACAACACCAGCGCTTCGGCAAGCGCCGATGCGAGCGCGAAGCTCGCCAGCAAGGAAGGTACCGGCGTCGGCATCGCGGTGGCAGTGAACGTGGGCGTGCTCGAGACCGAGGCGCGGATCGGCGACGGCGCGACCATCGTCGCCGATGGCGTGACGCTCGAGGCCACGAGCAAGGAAGACTTCTCGGCGAAGAGCGTCTCCGGCGCAAGCAAGGGCGAGACCGGCGCCGCGGGCTCGCTCGCCGTGAACGTCGGCATCAGCCGTGTCTCGGCAACGATCGCAGACAAAGCGACCGTCAGCATCACCGACGGCCAGGACATCGCGCTCACGGCGGACAATTTCATCACCAACACGGCCGAGGCAAAGGCCAAGCAGGAAGGCGCCAAGGAGACCGGCATCGGCGCGTCCATCGCCGTGAACATCGGCGAGACCGATACGGATGCGCTGTTCCTCGGCGACACCGACAACGCCAACAAGGCGAACAACATCACTCTGGAAGCGGACTCGGGCAACCGGATGGTGACGAACGTGACGGGCGGCGCCAAGGGCAACACGGCGGTTACGCCGATCGTCGCCGTCGCGGTCTCCAACAACGAGACCATTGCCCTTATCGGCGCGCATAGCGGCGGCACGCTCGAACTCGACGGCGATCTGAGCGTGACCGCGAATCACAAGGGCCTCGCGAGCACCATCGCCAAGGGCGACACCGAGTCCGGTGATACGGGCGTCGGTATCTCCCTCGCGCTCACCATCGCAGAGGACAGCGCGCTTGCCAGGACCGAGCGCGATATCACCGCGGGTGGCGCGGTGGGGTTCGCAGCGCGCATGACCTCTCCCAGCGAGACGCGCGCCACGGCGAGCGTCGCCGGGGGCGATGCCGAGAGCAAGCCCGCGAAGGACAGCGAAGAGGAGAAGAAGGGCGGCGTCAACACGCAGGTCGATAACCAGCAGAAGGCGGCCGACAGCCGGGCGTCGAAGTCCGGCGCCGAGTCGGGTACCACGGGCAAGACCGAAGGCAAGACCTCCGACACCTCCAGCGGCGCGGTGCAAGTGGCGGGCGCGGTCGGGGTAACGGTTGCGATCATCGACTCGCGCGCCGAGGTGGGCGACGGCCTGACGATCAAGGCCGGCAAGGAAGTCTCGGTCGAGGCGCTCAACAACACCGACGCCCTCTCGAGCGGCGACGGCGGTGCGACGACCAGCGAGGGCGGCACGGGCGTGGGCATCGGCGTGGCGGTGAGCTACGCCGAGGTCACCAACACGGCGACCATCGGCGACGGCGCGGTGATCATCGCCGGCGGGCTGGAGATGCAGGCCGGCATGGCCGACCGCAGTGTCGGCATCGAAGGCAAGCAGTTCGACATCATCGACTACAAGGCCGACACCATCTTCGTGGGCGGCAACCACGGGCTGAAGACCGGCGACAAGGTCGAATACCAGAAGAGCGAGACGGCGAGCACGAGCGCCATCGGCGGACTGAGCGACGATACCGAGTACTACGTCATCGATGCGGGCGACGGCAGGATCAAGCTCGCCGAGACCGAGGACAAGGCGCGCGACGGCAAGGCGATCGACCTCACCGAGCCCGGCATGGCAGTGACCCTGGGCGAGGACCACAAGCTCGAGCGCAAGACCAAGCTCGAGCTGAGCTTCGATACCTTGCTCAGCCTGATCGACCCGAAGCCGGCAATCGTGTTCGCCCCCGCGGCCAAGCACCAGGCGATCGACCTGGGCAAGAACTCCGCGCTCAACACGGGCGATGCGGTGACCTACCAGAGCGCAGTGGGCGACGCCGACAACATCGGCGACCTCGAAGACGGCAAGACCTATTACGTCATCCGGTTGGACGGCAACAACGCCGAGCTCGCGCTCTCGCGCGAGGACGCGCTCGCGGGCAAAGCGATCGCGCTGGGTGACGGCGGCACCGGCGACGAGCACAAGCTAATCGAGTCGACGAGTTCGTTCGGCGCGACGGCCAAGTCGGGCGCCACGGGCGGCGATACCGGCGTGGCAGGGTCGGTGGCGGTCAACATCGTCAACATCAGGCACGAAGCAGTCGTGCCGGGCACGGCGACGGTGACGCTCACCGGCGGCGACGTGGACATCCAGGCGGCCAGCAATACGCTGAGCGTGGCGAACGCCACGCCGCGCGCGAGCGTGGCGGCCAGTGGGTCGGACCTGGGGGTGGGTGCGTCCTTCGCACTGAACATCGAGGTCGGCACGACGCGTGCCGTGGTCGAGGACGGCTCGGTGTTCAAGACCGACACCGGCAAGTCGCTCGACAGCCTGAACGTTAGCGCGACCTCGGAGCACCTCCTGGAGACCGAGGCGCGCACCGGGGCGGCAAGCTCGGGCGGCACGGCGATCGGCGGCGCGGTGGCCTTCACCTGGAGCGAGCACGACACCTTCGCTCGCCTGGGCGACGACGCAAACGTGAAGGTCACGGGCGATGCGACCGTCTCGGCCGCGCACTCGACCGAGATGAAGACCCTCGTCGACAGCGCGGCGAGCGGCGAGGGCGCGGGGATCGGCGTGTCGATCGCAATCGCGGTGGGTCTCGATGAGACGAGCGCGGCGGTCGGTGGCGACATCGATGCGGGCGGCAAGGCGACAGTGATCGCGGCGCACACGCTGAAGAGCGACGCGCAGGCCAAGGCGAGCGCGCAGGGTGCGGACGGCGAAGCGAAAAAGGAGGACGGCACGTCCAAGACCGCGGACGACGAGAGCAAGCAGCAGACCGACTTCGCGAAGAACAAATCGGGCAGCAGCACCTCTGTCGATACCTCGGCCAATAGCCAGATCGACAAGTCGAATACGGACGCGACCGGCGCGCAGGGCAAGGACAGCACGTCCGGAAACAAGGGCGGCAGCGGCTCGAACATCAAGGTGGCCGCCTCGGTCGGGGTGACCTACCTCGAGTCCGATTCCAGGGCCGAGATCGAGGATGGCGCGATCGTCAAGGCTGACGGCGCTCTGGAGGTGAAATCGACCAACGAGACCGACGCCTCGACCAAGGCAATCGGTCTGGCGGTCGCCAAGTCCGATTCCGGGAGCAGCAGCGGCGACAGCGGCGGCAGTGGAGGTAGTGGTGGCAGCGGCAGCGGCGGCGGTGGCGGCGATTCCACGGTGGGCGTAGCGGCGGGAGTCGGCCTGAACGTCGTCCTCGTGCGCAACGACGCGCGCATCGGCGACGCGACCATCGAAGGCAATGGCGTCACGGTGGAAGCGGTGAGTCCTGAGAGCGAATCGCACGACTTCACCGCCTGGGGCGTGGCGGGCGCGGGCGCGCAGCAAAGCGGGAGCAGCGGCAGCAGCACCGCCGTGGCGGGCGGCGTGGGCATCAACGTTATCGACATCGAGACCACGGCCGAGATCGCGACCGGGGCCGACGTGATCTCTACGGGCGGCATCGACGTGTCCGCGCGCAGCGACGTGGGCACGCAAGTGATCGGTGCCGCGGGCGCCGCCGCGATCGGCGGCTCGAGCGGCGGGGCGGGCGTGGGCGTGGGCGTCGTCGTCAACTACATCGCGAACACCACCACTGCGTCCATCGGCGACGCGGACGTGGATGCAGCGGGCGAGATCTCGGTGCTTTCCGAAGCGTCGATCAACCCGCTCAACCTGCTGCACCAGCCGATCGTGTTCGATGGCTCGGATGCCGCCGTGGTCGACGCGGCCGACGATTCGCTCACCATCGAGGATCACCATCTCGCGACCGGCAACGAGGTGATCTATCACAAGGGCGCGGACGACAACGTCGCCATCGACGGGCTGACGGACGACACGCATTACTGGGTTCGCGTCGAAAGCGACGGCGCACTCAAGTTCTTCGACAGCGAAGACCATGCCAAAGGCGATACCGACGACGGCTTGGTGCACCTGAACGGCGTCGGCACCGGCGATGGGCATTACTTCGAGAAGACGGGCTTCGACCTCGCGGTGACCTCGCTCGCCGCGGGCGGCGGCGTGTCGCAGAAGGGCCCTGGTCTCGCGGGCTCGTTCCTGGTGAACGTGTTCGACACGGACACCACGGCTTCCATCGCGAGCGGCGCGGCGATCAACCAACGTGGCCTCGCCACGCCCACCGCGGCGCAGGACGTAAGCGTCATCGCGCGCGACGACATCCGCGCCTGGGATCTCGCCGGGGCACTGGCCGGGAGTCTGGAGTCCGCGGGCATCGGCGCGGCCATCGATGTGCAGGTGATCCACCAGGATACGAACGCCTACATCGGCAACGGCGCGATGGTGAAGGCGGGTGGAAGCGTTGTCGTGCAGTCGGAGGCGACGCAGGAGCTGTTCGGGATTGCAGCGGCGATCGGCGCCTCCAGCGACAGCGTCGGCATCGCCGGCTCGGTGATCGTCTGGGTGGATGTGAACAACACGCGCGCCTACATCGCGGACAACGCGACTGTGGACGCGGACGGCAACGTGATCGTGGAGGCGAGCCAGGACAGCTCGATGACCACCATCGCGGGCAGCATCGCGGTGTCGGCGGGTTCCTCCTCAGTCGGGGTGTCCGCCTCGGTCATCGTGCACGAGGACAACGTAGAGGCCTACATCGGCGACAACGCCAAGGTTACGGCGCGCGCCAACGACGGCACGGCGCAGGTGCAAACAGGAGAGCGCAATAGCAGCGGTAACCGCACCACGGAAAGCGCGAGCGGCGTCGCGGTGACCGCAACCTCGTTCGAGGACCTCGTCACCATCGCGGCGGGCGCGAGCATCGGCTCGTCCGTCGGCATCGGTGGCTCGGTCACAGTCAACGTACTGGATGAGGACACGAAGGCCTGGATCGGCGAGAACGCGAAGATCAACGAGTCCTTGGTCGGCGCGAGCGCGTCGCAGGACGTGCTGGTGCGCGCGAGCGACGCGACCGACGTCATCGCGGTGGCGGGCGGAGTCCAATACGGCGGCACGGGCGGCGTCGGCGCTGGCGTGGACGTCGGCGTGTTCCATAAGGATACGTACGCCTACGTGGCGGACGGCGCCCTGGTGCAGGCGAAGCGCGACGTGACCATCGACGCGATGTCGGACGAGGAAGTGCTCTCGGTCGCGGCCAACATCGGCGCGGGCGGCTTTGCGGTGGCGCTGTCGGCTTCGATCTACGACGTGCACTCGAACACCAAGGCGTACATCGACGGCAGCGACGGCGGCGGCGCGACGGTGTTCGCGGAGGGCGATGTATCGATTAGCGCGGACGACACGGCTATCTTCACCATGATCGCGGGCAGCGCGGGCGTCGGCACGAGCTCGGCCGGCGTCGGCGTGGCCAACACCACGCTCGTGCATACCGATACGGTCGAGGCCTACATCGGCAAGGACGTCTCGGTCACGGCGCTCGGCGCCTCCGGCGTGTCGCTCGATGCGACGTCCTCGGAAGATCTCCTCGTGATCGGCGGCGCGCTGGGCGGCGGCTCGTCCGTCGGGGCGGCGGGTTCGGCCACGATCAGCGTCATGAACGAGCACACGCACGCCTATATTGCGGACGGGGCGAAGATCAACGCCGTGAATACCGGCGCCGCGGCCACGCAGGGCGTGAAGGTGCACGCGGAAGACACCACCACCATGCTCGGCGTCGCGGGCGTGATCGCGGTGGGCGGCACGGCCGGTGTCGGCGCGGGCGCCGAAGTGGGCGTGCTCAACAAGGACACGCTCGCCTATATCGGCGGCGCGACCGTGAACGCCAAGGACGATGTCGTCGTCGAGGCGAAATCGAAGGAAAGCATCATCTCGGTCGCGGCGACCGGAGCGGTGGGCGGCTCGGCCGGCGTCGCCGGCTCGGGCAGCGTGTACGTCGTGGACATCAAGACGCGCGCCTTCATCGGCGACGACGCGGAATCGCTCACCAGCGGCGTGGCGAACGTCATCGCCGACGGCAACGTTGTCGTCTCCGCGATGGACGAGCTCTCCAGCGACCAGATCGCGGGCAGTGTCGCCGCCGCGGGCGGCGCCGCGATCGGCGCGGCGGCCGCGGTCATTGTACTGACGAAGACCACGGAGGCCTTCATCGGCGAGGGCGCGATGGTCACAGGCAAGGGCCTGAACGACGCCTCCGAGGTTCATACCGGCGGCTTTTCGGTGGCCACGGAGTCCGATACGTTTACGCTCGACGCCGCCGATATCGACGGCGGGACCGACAAGCTCTCGCTCGGCTCGGGGCACGGGGTGCAGACGGGCGATGCAGTCACGTTCCGCATGCAAGACGATCCCGATACCAGCGGCGACGACACGAAGCTGGTCAACAGCGGAACCTACTACGCGCACGTCTCCGGCGACGACGTGCAACTCTACGACACCAAGGCGAACGCCGAGGCGGGCGCCGCCAAGGGCCGGGTCGACTTCAATACGCCGGGTGCACCGGGCAAAGCAGAGTACAGCCTGGTGAAGGGCTCGAGCGACGTGCCCGAGGCGGACGCGGTCGATCCGGCGAGCATGCGTGGCTCGAACATCGGCATCACCTCGCCGGGGGCGCCGAAGTCGGGCACCGACCTGTCCGAGGAGTCGGACGAAGACAATGCCGACACCGGCGCGCTGACCGGCCAGCGCACGGCCGCCGCGGAAACTACCACGATGCGCGGCGTTGCCGTCACTGCCGTCAACAAGGACGACATCGCAAGCATCGGCGTGAGCGGCGCGGCCGCGGGCACGGTGGCCGTCGCCCTCAGCGGCGGCGTGAACGTCATCAACAACACCACGGCGGCCTACATCGCCGAGGATGCCTCGATCGACAGTGGCGAGGACGTGCTGGTGGCGGCGGGCAACGACTTCCATCGTCTCGGCATCGTCGTCGCGGTCTCGGGCGCCGGCACGGTAGGGGTTGGCGCGGGCGCCGACGTCACGATCGTTAACAATACGACGCTCGCGTACATCGACGACGGAACGCAGGTCGAGGCGGCGGGCGACGTCGTGGTAACCGCACAGGCGCTCGAGGACTATCTGACGGTCGCCGCGGGCGGCGGCGGCGGCCTCGTCGGCATCGGCGGCGCGGTCTCCGTGCTCTCGAGTAGCGCGACGACGCAGGCTTACATCGGCGACGACGCCACCGCAGGCAACGGCGCGGAAGTGATCGCCGACGGCAACGTGCTGGTCTCGGCAGTGAGCGACACCGAGACTCTCACGGTGACCGGCGCGGTCTCGATCGGCGCGGTGGGCATCGGCGGTAGCGTGGCGGTGACGAACATCGAGAAGGACACCGGCGCCTGGATCGGCGACAACGCGCAGGTCAACGCGCAGGGCCACGGCGGCACGCTGTCAAACATCTACACTGGCCTGGAAGACGACGGCGACTTCCTGCAGACGAGCACGTTCCGCGGCGTCGCGGTGCAGGCCGACTCCAGCGAAGACCTGTTCACGATCTCGGCCACGGCGAGCGGCGGGGTGTACTTCGGCCTCGCGGGCGGCGTCACGGTGTCGACGATCGACTCCGACACCACCGCGTTCATCGGCGACGGCGCGCGCATCAACCAGCCGCCGGAGCATCGTTTCAATCCGTCGCTCGCCGGCGTGGTGAGCGTCGCAAACAACACCATCAACCTCGGCGCCGACCATGGCCTGCGCGTGGGCGATGCAGTTGTATACGGCAACGGCGGCGGCGCGAGCATCGGCAACCTGTCGAACGGCGGCACGTACTACGTGGTCGAGGTGAGCGGGAACAACGTGAAGCTCGCTTCGGCTCCGGACGGTGCGGCCATCGACCTGCTCGGCATCGGCACCGGCACGAACCACAGCCTGCGCTCCGCGGCGCACGCCGACCAGTCGGTCAACGTTTCGGCGGTCAACGACTTCTCCACCTTCAGCTTCGCAGGCGGCCTCGCCATCGGCCTCGTCGGCATCGGCGGCGGCGTGGACGTGGGCGTGGTGCGCAACGACACCACCGCCTACATCGGCGACAACGCGCAAGTCGGCGCGCGCTCGGACGTGGACGTGAACGCCTTTGCCAACCGGGACATCGACACGGTCGCGATCGCCGCCGCAGGCGGTGCCGTCGCGGCGGCGGGCTCAGTGACGGTGTGGAGCATCGGCGACGCGGTCGATTCCAGCTACAGCATCGACCAGCGCGACGAGGCAGGCGAATCAACCGGCTCGCAGGAAGGCGATGCGCTCGCGGCGAGCGGCGCGGCGTTCGACGGCTCGGGCGGCGTGAGCGGCAATATCATCACGCTGGACAACGATCACAGCTTCCAGACCGGGGACGAGGTCGTCTACGACTCCGGCAGCCTGGAAGACGGGAGTGGTGCGTCCGCCGTCGGCGGGCTGGTCGATGGCGGCACGTATTACGTGATTCGGGTCAACGACTCGGGCACACCCGACCCGCTGGGGACCTCGGAAACCAGCAAGCTGAAGCTCGCGTCCTCCAAGGACAATGCGGAAAACGGGGTCGCGCTCGGTATTAGCAACGCCTCCAACGGCGACGGCCACTCGCTCACGAAAGCGGGCGGCATAAGCAGCTCCACGTCGCAAGCCGACGGCCAGGCGAACGAGTTCAGCGGCACGCTGAGCAATTACGACGACCGCAAGTCGAGCCGCAACGCGTTCGACCCGGCCGCCGATATCACCGGTAACACGATCACCTACACCGACCCGCACGGGCTGCGGACGGGCGACTCGGTTGTCTACAACAACCCCGACGGCGCCGACGTCGGCGGCCTGACGCACGGCCAGGAGTACTACGTCATCAAGGTGGATGACAATCAGATCCAGCTCGCCGAGACGCCCGAGCTTGCCGACACCGGCACGCCAATCACGCTGGACGGCTCGGCCGCCGAGGGCATTGACGAGCTCCTCTTCGGCACGGGCGCCGGCACCGGCCCCGACGCCCAACAGGAGCAGGGACGGGCGATGCAGAACGCCGTCCTGAAGATCGATGCCGCGAACAGCGTGCAGAGCGGCAAGGCACAAGGCGCGCTCGACTCGACCGAGAAATCGGGTACCACCGCCTATATTGGCGACGGCGCCGTGATCACGGTCGGGGACAGCGTGGGCGTGACCGCGAAGGAAGTGATCGAACTCGACGCGTTCGCGGGCAGCGCCGCGGTCGGCGCGGTCGGCATCGGCGGCTCGGTGGCGGTGGTCAACATCGGCAGCAAGGTCGAGGCCTACATCGGCAGCGCAACGGTTACCGCGGGCAGCGACACCTCGGACAAGATCACGGTCTCGGCGGACCTGGTGACCGACGTCACCGGCAAGGCCTGGGGCGGTCAAGCGGGCGGCGTGGCGCTCGGCGCGCAGGTCGTGGTGGTGAACGACAACAGCGTGCAGCTCGCCCACATCGACGACGGGGCGCAGATCAAGCGCGCCGGCGGCGAACTGGCGGTCGAGGCAAGCGCCGACCGAACCGTATATGCGGAAGGTCTGGGCGTCCAAGTGGCCGGCGTGGCGATCGGCGTATCGGCCGCGGTCGCGGAAATCGGCGGGCAGACGCTCGCCTGGATCGACGGCGACGTCGGGCAGAGCTCGGGCATGACGGTGCGCGACGTGCGCATCGAGGCGAACGCCCAGAACAATGCGCAAGCGAGCGCGACGCAGGCCGCGCTCGGCTACGGCTTTGGCCTCACCGGCGCGCTCGCGATCGCGGACTTCGACGCTAAGGTAGAAGCCTCCGTCGGGTCGACGGGCGAGATCAAGGCCTCGCGCGACATCAAGATCGGCGCCGAGGGCGACGGGACCGCGGAGGCCGACGCGATCGCGCTGACCGGAAGCCTGGGCATCGCCATGGGCGCGTCCATCGCGCTGGCGAGCGCGCGGCCGAACGTCGGCACGCGCGTCAACGGTGACCTCGTCTCGACGGGCAGCGGCGAAGTCAGGCTCGAGAGCAAGGCGGACGTGACGGCGGACGCGTTCTCGACGGCGGTGGCGATCGGCCTGCTCGGCGGCGCGGCGGGCGGCATCGCCCTCGCGGAGACGGGCACAGTGCTGGAGACCGAGCTTGACGGCACCATCAATACCGGCGGCAACGCGTACGTCCTCGGCTCGACGAGGAGCGTGGCGGATGCGACCGCGACCGGCACGGGCGCGGGCCTCGTCGGCATCGGCGTTACGGTCGCGCGCTCCAGTGTCGGCGGCTCGCTCGACGTGCACTCGGACGGCGAAGTCACGGCGAATGCGCTGGCTGTGCAGGCGTTCTCCGACAACAAGGCCGACACAGACGGCTTCGCCTTGGCGGGCGGCCTCCTGGCGGCGGGCGCGAACTTTTCGTCGGTCGACATCGGCGTGCAGACGCAGGCGCGCCTGGGCGCGGGCTCGCAGACGACGACCACCAACGACGTGCTGGTCGCGGCGGACGCGAAGCACGACGGCCTCGCGGAAGGGCACGGCCTCACCGTGGGCGGCATCGCCATCGGCGTCATGAACGTCGACGCGACCTTGGGCAACGGCACGGGCGTGCACGAGGTGGTGGCGGGAATCGACGGCAACGCGCAGGTCAATGCGCGGGTCGTCACGGTGCGGGCGGACAGCGACGATACCCTGCTTGCCGAAGGCGTGGCGGCGGCGGGAGGCTTGGTGGCGGTCGACGGCACTATCGTCAACGTGACGACGGACAACGCGACGTTGGCGCGCATCGGCGCCGGCGCCGACATCGACGCAGTGGCGTTCAACCAGATCTCGGACCTGTCGCAAGTCGTGGACGGACGTGCCGACGCGCTCTCCGTGGGCATCGCCACGGGCGGCTACAGCAATGTGACCACCACGGTGCTCGGCAAGGCCAACGTCACCGTCGGCAACAACGCGACGGTCAACGCGCACAACATCGCGATCAGTGCGCGCAACGAGCTGTTTAAGGAGCACTACGGCGTCAACCAGGAGGCGTTCTCCGCCTCGGCCGTCAGCGGCAAGGTGCTCGGCACCGAGACCTACATCGGCAAGGACGCCGACAAGTTCGAGGCAAAGGTCACGATCGGCAACGGCGCGCAGCTCACGGCTGAAGGCAGCTACGCCAGCCCCGGCACGCTGCGCGTCGACGCCTACAACAACGTCGTTGCCGCGGACAGTGTCGAGCTCGACAGCTTCGCACTGGCGAGCCCGTTTACGAAGGGAACCGCGGACCTGGTACGCGACTCGCTGTCGGCCATCGAGCTGAACGGCGCGACGCTCACCAACCTGTCGGGCAACATCGACCTCGGCACGCGCAGCGACGGCAGCGTGCGCACCGACGTCGACGTGACGGTGTTCAGCGCCATCGGCGGGCTGATCGGATCCGAAGCCGACACCCACGTCACCGCGCGCAACGCGGTCACGATGAACAACGCGAGCCTCAAGGGCAACGACGTCAACGTACACGCGGGACGCGACACGGGGGGCGTGCTCAACATCATCAACGCGTTCGCCAACACCGACATCGCGGCCTACTCGCTGCTGCCGAACATCAGCGTGCCGGACCCCGATACGACGATCAACGAGTTCAACGATATCAGCCTCCTTGGCACCACGCGCGTGCAGGCGCTCGAAGACGTGTCGCTGCTCGCGCAGGAGGGCATCGGAGAGGAGGACCGCGGCATCACCAGCGGCTCGGTGATCTCGCTTTCGGCGGTGCCTTACGGCGTGACCGTGCCCGACGGCGCGAGCGCGGTGAGCACCAACACCGTCACCGTGGCGCAGACCGCCAAGGTGGAGGCCGGCATCAACAACCAGACCGTCGTCGAGATCCGGCCGCTCCAGGTCATGGGTCCCGACGGCCCGGACGCCGGCACCGATCCGGACGTGGTGTCGGTGGTTCTCGATCCTTCCCGGCTAGACACGCCGCTCACCGATGCCGAGAAGACGGCGCTCGGCGTGCCGCTCGAGATGTCGTACGAGTACGCACGGCTCAACCTGGATGTGATCCCGTTCAGCGTCTCGAACGGCATGGTGATCCAGCTGGAGACGGGCGCCTTCGGCAGCGGCGTCGCCGGCAACTACTACGCGTTCGTCGGCGGCGAGACGATCGAGCTCGACCTCAAGACGGAGAACTTCAACAACACCTCTCGCTGGCAAAACCTCGGCGCGACGGCGCCGAGCGAATCGGGTCTCACGGTTTACGCCAGCAACGTCACTGACAACATCCGCAACGCGCTCCTGGACAAGTTCTTCGTCGTCAAGCCGGCCGAGCTGGCGGCGCCGAGCTTCACCTACCAGAATCTCGGCAACCTGCTGCTCGACCAGCGAGACAAGGTGCTCGACTGGATCTCCAGCCACGCCACCAATGCGGAAGCGGTCGCGCGCTACCAGGTGCAACTGGAGATCATCGAGGACGCGCTCGAGGAGCTCGGACTGCTGCAGCCCGGCGGCATGGTACAGCGCACGCTCGACCTGCTGTTCCTCGAGCTGCCCGATATCTACGCCAACCCGGGATCGATCTTTGTGCAGGCGGACGTCGTGAAGACGATTACGGGGGGCGTCACCAGCAACACCTCGGTCGACGCGCTGGAAGCGAGCGGCAAGCTGGTCGCGCGGCCCGGGGCCGAGATCTCGGTGCTCAACGAGAGCCCGTTCACCATGGTCGTGAACGACACGGTGATCCGGGACACCAAGCGCGTGATGGTGGTCGAGGACGTGTACAGCGTGCTCCAGCCCGGCAACGTCTACTTCAACAACGTCTCGGTCACTGGCAACAGCGACACCGCGGTGAAGACGGTCGCGATCACGCAGAACTCCCTGCCGCAGATCGCGTACGACATCGACATCGACGCGCCGAACGTACCCCAGGACTTGTACGTCCGGGGCAGCATCATCAACGAGGTCGGCAGCGTCAGCCTGATCAACCTGGAGGGCAGCATCATTGTCACGGGTGAGATCCGCGCCGAGACGGTCAACATCCAGGCGAGCGGCGACTTCTCCCTCAATACCGACGACTGGGCGCACATCGGGCCCGATCCCCGCGAGTACCTGTCGTTCGACGACCTGGCCGCGGCGGCGCGAGTCGACGCCATTTTCGGCGACGGCTTCCTCAGCTTCGGCAGCGCCGCATCGGTGATCGACGGTGGCCAGAACCTTGCCGACCGCATCAACAACGATTCCTCGAGGATCGTGGCGATGGGACAGATCGCCATCACGGCGCGCTTCCTCAACATCAACGGCCTGATCCAGAGCGGCGTGCAGACCGTGACGCTGAACGTCGACGACACGTTCGTGCCGAATGCGAGCGGCACGCTCGTCAACAGCAACGGCACGCCGGTCACCGGCGTGAGCTTCGGCGCCGAGGGCGCGATCGTCGACGCCTACTTCGACCATGCGCGGCAGGCGATCGTGGTCGACGAACTGGTGCCGCAGGGTGGACGCGTGATCATCGCCGGGCAGATCATGAGCACCGGCAACGGCGAAATCCGCGTGGCGCACGGCTACACCAACGTTGACATCGACAATGACAGCGCCTACGACCTGATCGTCAACCGCATCGACACGACGCGCAACCGCACCGGCAAGATCACCATCATCGACACCGACCGGCTACAGAAGAACGAGTACACGTTCGACGCCGGCGGCATCACCGAGGAGGTGTCCTTCGGCACGCTGGTCTCTGACATCGACGGCGAGGGCGGGGAAGGCTTCTTCAGCCGCATCGATTACGGCACGCCCACCGAGATTGTGTTCGATGGCTTTTACGAGCCGCAGGCCGGCCTGCATTACCTGTGGACGGAAGGGCAGGAGAAGGTCAAGACCGTGTACTACCTGTACGTGCAGAAGTCGTTCAACCTGATCGGCGGCGGCACGGGCTTCGAAGACTGGCTGTCACCGGATTCCGAGCTCGTCGATACCGACGTTTTCTTCAAGGACGGCACGCGCCTGCTTGAATCGGAGGTCATGGCCCTGGTGGGGGACAGCGACCCGAATGACGCGCTGGTGCCCACGCCGCCGGGCGTCGCGGGCAACGACTACACGATCAAGTACCAGCTGGTGCGCGACAACGACGTCGACCTGCTCCAGGGCAGCACGACGGTGTGGCACGTGGTCGAAGGGCAGGGATACAAGTTCGTCGGCGAGAACCGCGATGGCGTGCTGCCGGCGGAGAACTACGGCGGCGACGACTGGGAGCGCGATACGAGCGTCACCGCGTCGAACGCCACCTACGCTAGCGACTTCGAGAACTTCTCGCGCATTCCCGACCCGCCGCGGCAATGGCAGGAGGGCGGCGGCTGGCTGCAGGAGAAGCGCTACTACACCGAGTTCAGCGAGATCTCGGGGCTCAAGGACTTCTACACGCACACGCTGCGCGCGGATTACCCGATCGCCATCAACTTCGTCGCCAACGTGGGCGCACCGACGATCACCATCTCGAGCGCCGGGGATCTGCTGATCCAGGGCGACATCAGCGTCGCCGAGGGCGGCGTCACCACGCTCACCTCGACCGGCGGCTCGGTGCTCGGCAGCGGCACGACGGCGGTGTTCAACGATCCGGTGGTCAGCGCGGCGGGCGACATCATGCTGGTCGTCGAAGGCGGGCCGGGCACCTTCATCAGCGCCACGGCGGGCGGCGACATCCATATCACCGCGATCCGCGACGTTGAAAGCACGAGCGGCACGCTGAACGTAGTCGGCCTTGTGTCGACCGGCGGCAACGTCACCGTCATCGCGGCCGACGGCATCGTGGCAACGCATGCGCTGACGACGCTGATCCAGGGCAACCGCGTCGAGCTCTCGGCCGCCAACGGCGACATCGACGGCGGCGGTAGCGCCGCGCTACGCGTCAACAGCAACATCCTGGGCACGGGCGGCTTCGCCGCGAAGGCGGGCGGGGACATCAACATCATGGAAACAACGGGCGACCTCAAGTTGGTCCAGGCGCTCGGCTTCAACACGAGTGCCTCGGTGCAGGCGGGCGGCAGCGCGACGCTGACCACGCTGAACGGCTCGATTCTCGATGCCACCTACGAGCTCGACATCCTCGCGGATCTCACCGGTGCGCCGCTCACGCCCGAGCAGCAGGCCGTGATGGACCGGCTGAACGGCGTGACGCCGCTCGGCTATTTCCAGGCAAACACCACGGCCGAGCCGGTGGACGACGGCGGCACGATCGTGCTCGACCTGGGCGTTGACGGCACGTTCGCCGACGAGCAGGAAGTGATCTATCGCTACGACGGATTGTCGAGCGGCAAGCCGATCGGCGGGCTGGTCGACGGGCAGCGCTACTTCGTCATCCTGCGGCCGGACGGCAACGTGCAGCTTGCGGCGACGCTGGCCGATGCCCAAGCCGATATCCCCATCACGCTTACGACCGACGACGTGGTCGACGCGAGTGGCGTAACCGGCACCGGTCATCGGCTGTTCGCGGCGGAGAACACGCCGATCTTCGACACCGACCCGACCAACGACATCACCGAGGACGCGTTCCGCTTCCCGGTGTCGCCCGGCCTTTACAGTTTCCTGTACCCGCATTCCGAGCTCAACGGCGGTCGCTTCTCGATCGATCGGAGCGCGCTCGAGATCATGAACGTGGTTGCTGAGTCTGTGACGCTGAACGCGAACAAGGACGGCTCCACCGGCATCAACGTCGGGCGCAGCTTCGCACCGCAGGTGATCGATCTCTCGGGCGGCTTCGACAGCCTCGATCCGGACGAGAAGCTGGTTCTTTCCACCGCTACCGTCAGCGACGTGATCGGTGTGCAGTACGCGCTGTATCGCTTTAACGGCACCGACGACGGGACGCTGGGCAGCAATCTCGAGCACGCGGACTTCGGTACATCCGATTGGGAGGTGATCACGCCCGACGTGTTCAGCGGCGCCAACGTGCCGCAGGGCTTCACGTCGCTCACGACCGGCGACCTGGTGCTGATCGAGTTCAGCGAATCCAAGTACGGGCTGTATGAGTACCTGGGCGGCGACGGCTCGTTCCGCCTGGACCTGGAGAACCTCAATTCGGCCTCGCGCTGGGCGAAACTGACGCCCGACCGTTCGACCGACGACGCGAGCAACGACGCCCTTGGCAGCGGCGATATCGTCGCCAACAAGAACGAGGCCGGCCGCGTGGCGGTGCAGCTGACGGACGACGTCGACGTGCTAGTGGACAGGCTGAAGATCGACTCGGACGGAAGCGTGTCCGTGGAAATCGACGGCTCGGTCGTCATCGACCATATCGTTGCCGTGGGAAGCGTGCGCCTGGACGCGAGCGGCTCGATCAGCGATGCG
Organism: uncultured Gammaproteobacteria bacterium; assembly: GCA_964402835.1. GTDB lineage: Bacteria > Pseudomonadota > Gammaproteobacteria > Natronospirales > JAIVGZ01 > JAIVGZ01. The sequence continues at coordinate 29,281 of CAYODZ010000184.1, forward strand.
TATGCACCTGGCCGCGCGGCGGCAATCACCGCGCTCGGCGACGTAGTCCTCACCGCGGGCGGGCCGATCCAGAGCCCCGACGGCGCGGATGCCGGTACGGAGCCCGATCCGGTGCGCATTCAGATCGACAGCACGGGCACGCTGTTCGCCGAATCGCCGAACGACATCAGCCTGCTGCAGGTCGGCGGGAAGGCGATGGTCGGCGGCGTCGAACGGACGTTCGACGACCTCTACGTGGCCAACGTCAACTCGGGCGAGTCGGTCGACATCCGCGTTACCCAGGGCGACATGACGATCGACCGCATCGACGCGGGGGACGACTCCATTCTCGTGGCGCAGGGGAACATTCACGACGCCGACAACGACGCCGGCTCGCCGCTGGTTAACGTGGCGACGGGTGACCTGTATATCGAGGCGACGACCGGAAACATCGGCACCGCCTCGAACCTGCTCGACGTGGTCGTGACCGGCATCCTGAGCGGCTACGCCGGCGACAGCGCCTACCTGAACAGCCCTACGGACTTCAATGTCGGGCTGCTGCAGGCGCGCAACGGCACGGCGCGGCTCGTGACGAATGGCTCGATCTTCGACGCGCATGACGACCCGGCAGCCGACATCGAATCGCGAAACGTCGAGCTTATCGCCGACACCGGCAGTATCGGCACGGATACGAACGCGCTTGATATCGATTCGTCGTACTCCGCCAAGGGCTATGTCGACGCCGAGGCCGAGCAGAAGGTGCACCTGATCGAGACGGCGCTCGCCATGCAGGTCGGGCTGATCACGTCGCGCACCAACGACGTGACGCTCCAGACGCTATCGGGCTCGATCCTCGACTATCACGACGACAACGCCAACAACATCAGTGGCGTCAACATCAACTTGACCGCGCGCGGCGGCGACATTGGCGAGTTCGGCGATGCCCTCGAGATCGATTCGTCGAACCCCGCGCAAGGCTGGCTCAATGCCTGGGCGTACAACAGCAGCATTGACATCGCCGAGACCGACGGGCCGCTCTATGTCGGCACGGTGTTCGCGGCCACGGGAGACGTGCGCCTATCGGTGCGCGATTCGCTCGACGACGACGAGCACCTGATCATGGACGCGAACGCGTCCATCGACGCGCCGTTGGGCTTCGTCTGGCTGCGTGTTGGCGACGATGTGCACCTGCAGCCGGGAAGCACCATCAACGCCCCCCTGGGGAGCATCAGGATCCACGGCGACACCGATGACCTCGGCAACAATGCCGACGCGACCCCCACGAATATCCTCATCGAAGGCACGTTGATCTCGAACGAGATCGAGATCGCGGGCGAGCGTCAGGGCGACACGATCACACTACGTCCCGAGCACGTGGAGGGCCACGTGCTGATCCTGGGCGACACCGACGGACTGCCGGGCGGCGACGACCTGATCATCGTCGACCGCATGACGACGCTGCAGACCGAGCGCGATCGCCTGAACGACGGCGTCGCCGGGATCGTGCGCGACAGCGTGGACCTCGACGGCCGCGGCGGCACGGATACGTATATCGTCTACACGCACGGCAGCCAGGCCACCGAGGCGCACGACTACATCATCAACGTGCTCGACAGCGGCGCGAAGAACGACGGCATCGATACGCTCAATATCGAGGGCACGGAAGACGACGACATCTTCCTGCTGCGGCGCATGACGGCGATCACCGAGGGGACCTCGGTGCCGATCACGGCCGGCGCGCCAGCCTTCGTGGCGTTGCTGCACGGGACGCTGGCGCAGGTGCGCGACCCGAACGCGAGCGAGCGGCGTCAGGACGTCGAGCGCATCAACTACGACGAGAACATCAACTCGCGCCTCATCGTGCGTGGCTTCGGGGGCGACGACTATTTCGCCGTCGACGATAACGCCGCGATCACGACGTTGGACGGCGGCGCCGGCAACGACCAGTTCCAGATCGGCCAGATCTACGGCTCGCCGCGCATCCCGGATCCCGACCTGGTGGAGGGCTTCCCAGCGAGCGTCGCGGAAGGCGACGAGTTCGGCACGGTCGAGACCACGGCGGGATGGCTGAGCCGCGGCGCGAGCTTCGCGCTCACCGCCTACGGCGGCACCGGCGAGGACCAGTTCACGGTCTACAGCAACAAGGCCGAGCTGCGCCTGGAGGGCAACGACGACAACGATACCTTCATCATCCGCGCGTTCGCGCTCGCCAGCGGCGACGGCGTGTCGACCGAGGGCACAACCGAGGCGATCGCCGGGGACGGCGACGACACCATCCAGTACAACATCAACGCGCCCGTGGACCTCGACGGCGGCGCCGGCTTCGACAGGGTCATCGTGCTCGGCACCGAGTTTGCCGACAGCTTCGTCATCACCGACGAAGGCATCTTCGGCGCGGGCCTCAACGTGCGCTACAACAACGTGGAGGCGGTGGAAGTCGACGGCCTGGAAGGCGACGACAGCTTCTTCATCCTCAGCACGCGCGCGGGGGTGGTGACCACGATCCTCGGCAGCGCCGGCAGCGACACCTTCACGGTGGGCGGCGACGTCACCGAGGACATCATCAGCCTCGATCTCGAGGGTCGCAGCGGCCTCATCAACCACGCCGTAAGCGCCGATCCGGCGACCGATCCGGTGTACGACGGCCTCCTTGCGCCCGGACTCGACCTGAACGTGGCCGACCCGACGCGCGGCCAGGTGGTGATCGAGCAGAGCGACGGCACGACCATCGTCAACGAGGAAGGCGAGACGACCGACACCTACACGGTGCGCCTCGCGGCGGCGCCGGAGGCGGGCAAGCCGGTGTACATCAACGTCTCGGCGGCGCGCACCACGCAGGAAGAAGAGGCTTTGGGCGGCGACTCCGTTCTGCTGTCCGGTGACGGCGGCACGACCTTCAACCGCTACCTGGTGCTCGAGTTCAACGAGATCAACTGGCAATTCGCGCAGACGGTCACCGTGCAGGCGCAGGACGACGGCCTGATCGAGGGCGAGCGCGTGTACGCCATCAGCCACAGTTCGCAGAGCGAGAGCGAGGGCTTCAACCACGTCGCCATCAAGAACGTGCGCGTCACGGTGGTCGACAACGACAAGGCCGAGGTCATCGTGCACGGCACGGGCCACTCCGACCTCGTCCTCGAGGGCGATGCGGCTTCGCAGATCACCGATACCTACACGGTGGCGCTCGGCAAGCCGGTGACCGGCACCGACACGGTCACCGTGACGGTGACGCACGACGAGCAGATCACGCTCTCGACCGGCGATCCCCGCTATGACGCGGCGACTGGCACGATCGTGTACGGCGCCGGCGACTGGAACGTCGCGGTCACCTTCACGATCACGGCGGTGCCCGACGGCGTCGCCGAGAACACCGAGATTTCCTCTATCCAGCACTCCGGCGTCTCGAGCAACCCGGCCTACGGCGTAATTTCGTCGGCGAGCTTCGACGTCACGGTAGTCGACGGCGACACGCCGGGCGTATTGCTCGACGAGACCGATGGCAGCACGCTGGTCGTCAAGGATGATCCGGATACCCTGCTGATCGACGAAGGTACGAGCGATACCTACTCGATCCGCCTCACGCAGGAGCCGTTCGGCAACGTGACTGTGCATCCGCTGAGCGACGGGCAGACGCTGCTCAACAGCGAGGATTCCCGTTTCAGCATCGTCGACGGCAGCCCGCAAGTCGTCTTCAGCCCGACGAACTGGTACGACCCGGTCGAGCTCGAAGTGTCGGCGAACCCGCTGTTCACGCCGCCGGAGATCGAGCAACCGCTCAAGACCTTCGCCGTCCAGCCGCACGTGCTGAACCGCATTGCGGGGCCGCTCTACATCGAGGGCTTCGTGGGCGACGGCGCCGACCGCTCGCTGGTGCGCGCGATCACGCTGCCCAATGAATTCGATCCGGATCTTCCGGTGATCGTCGTCGAAAACGACGAGTCGCAGAACATCGACACGCTCAACCTGCACAACGATTCCAGTGTGTCCGACGTTCCCGGCTTCATGAATGGAGTGATGGTCGACGGCAGCTATCGCGTCAACGTCTCCGGCCTGGGCATGGGCGGGGACCTCACGCTCAACACCGGCACCGAGGCCGACCCGGTCTTCAAGACCTTCCTCGGCGGCATCACCTATCGCGACATCGAAGTCGCCGAAGTCATGCTCGGGCAGGGCAACGACACGTTCACGGTGAACGGCACGCTGCGCACCGACGCCGTGCACGGCGGACTGACCGTGATCCACGGCGGCGGCAACAGCTACCTGCGGGACGCGCTGGGCGAGTTGATCCTCGACGATGAGGGCATGCCGATCATGGGCGGCGACTCCATCTTCGTGAATCGCATGGCGCAGGCGGGCGTCGAGGACTCGGCGCTCGTCGTGTTCGGCGACACGTCGCAGGACGGCAGCCGCTACGCGGGCGAATCGGGCATCGCTTCCACGCTCGCGATCGCGTTCGATTTCTCCGGCCACGACCTGATCGACGCGCGCAATTCGGATGTGATGCTCACCATCTACGGCGGCGCGGGCAACGACACGATCTGGGGCAGCCAGGCGGGCGACCACATCGCCGGCGGCTCGGGCGACGACACGATCCACGGCCAGGGCGGCGCGGACCATATCTACGGCGACTCCGGCATCAACATTGACGTCAACACGCGCGTGCTGGCAGTGCCTACGTTCAATGCGAGCACCAACCAGAGTCACGACGACCTCACGGTTGGCGACGACACGATCCACGGCGACGGCGGCGACGACATCGTCTTCGGCGATCACGGCGAGATCGAGCAGACGGAAGGGACGCTGCGCATCCTGACCACCGGCAACGTGGTGCGCGTAGAGACCGTGGCGCGCACCCTCGGCGGCGACGACCGCATTTATGGCGATGACGGCGAGGACGTCCTGATGGGCGGCCCGGGCAGCGACGCCATCGACGGCGGCGCGGGCAGGGATCTCATCTTTGGCGACAACGTGCGCCTCGATCGTTCGGCGCCGGGCGCGAGCGACACAAATCCGCGCTTCCGCGCGCTCTCCGGGACGCAGGTTTACAGCACGAGCCCCGGGTCGGCGAGCGAGACGCTGGTGGGGCCGGACGAGCAGCTCGACCCGAGCGGCACGCCGGTGTGGGAGAACTTCGCCATTACCCTGCTCGATCACGACTTCGTCGTGCAGAGCGACCCGCAGAACCGCTTTGGCAACGACTATCTCGCCGGCGGCGCGGGCGACGACATGATCTTCGGCCAACTCGGCGACGACGTGATTCAGGGAGACGGTTCGATCGACCTCGACGTCGGCGCGCACCGCGACCCGGTCACCGGCCTGCTCGTGGTGCGGCCTTCGGACGACGCTGCGAGCGACGGCGACGACTACATCGAGGGTGGCGGCGGCAACGACGTCATCTTCGGCAACCTGGGCCAGGACGACATCATCGGCGGCAGTTCGAGCCTCTTCAGCCTGCTCGATCGCACGCAGCGCCCGGACGGCTCGGATCTGATCTTCGGCGGCTCCGGGACCATGATCGCCCGCAACGACGAAGGTTTGTCGGGCCCGGATGCGCATGCGCGCGACGCCGACATGATCCTCGGCGACAACGGCAATATCTATCGCCTGGTCGGCGTGAACGGGGCCTCGAGCGGCGGCTACCTGACGTTCAACTACGACGATTACGGCGCCCTGAAGATCATCCCGCGCGCAGCCGAACTGCTCGATTACACACCGGGCGGGCTGGACTTCGACCCGGAATCGGCGGCGCTCGACATCGGCGAGGCCGACGAGATCCACGGCGAGTCAGGCGACGACTTCATCTACGGCATGGTCGGCAACGACGTGCTGTTCGGGGAGGGCCAGGACGACGACTTGATCGGGGGCTACGGCCACGACTGGATCTCCGGCGGCACCGGGCAGGACGGCATCCTCGGCGACGACGGGCGCATCTTCACCAGCCGAAACGGCACTCCGGAGCCGCTCTACGGCATCGCGGCGACGACGCAGGAATTCATCTCCACGCCGGGCAACGTGCAGCAGGCAGATCTGCACGTTACTGGCGATCTGAAGAAGGCGGTCGACCTTTCGCCCTACAACCCGGTGGCGGGCGGCCACGAGCTTTCGGATCCGGCGCACGCCGACGATATCCTCTACGGCGGCCTGGGCAGCGACTGGCTGCACGGCGGTGCGGGCGACGACGCGATGTCGGGCGCGGAAGCGCTGCCGATGTACTACGACGCGCCGTTCAATCCGGGCGACGTGCTCAAGTACGGCGTCTACCGCGGCGGCGAGTTTGGCGCCTACGACGAGTTCGATCCGTGGTCCAAGGTGTACTGGAACCCGGTGACGGGCGAGTTCGATCACGACAGCACGGTCGAGTTCCTGTTGAACTTTGATCCCACCGAGGGCATCGACCAGGTCAGCGCCACGTACGGCATCGTCCAGAGCGACGGCGACGACAAGCTGTTCGGCGGCCTCGGCAACGACTGGCTGGTGGGCGGCACCGGGCGCGACAACCTCTACGGCGGCTGGGGCGACGACCTGCTCAACGCGGACGACGACCACCGCACGAATGGTGAAGCGAACGACGCTCCGGATACCCACCCGAGCTACGAGGACCGCGCCTTCGGCGGCGCGGGACGCGACATCTTGATCGCCAACACGGGCGGCGACCGCCTGATCGACTGGGCGGGCGAGTTCAACAGCTACATCGTGCCGTTCGCGCCGTTCGGCCTGGGCACGGTCTCGCGCGCGCTGCAGCCGCAGATTGCGGAGTTCCTGTACGCGCTGTCCGAGAGCGACGGCGCCGACTTCACGCGCGGCGGCGATCCGGCACGCAACGGCGAACCCGACGGCGAGCTCGGCCTCGTTCGCCAGCAGGATTTCGCCTGGCAGGCCCAGACCGGCGCGCCCGACGACCCGCAGCCAGGCAACATCCCGGGCGGCGCGCGCGACGTGCTGCGCTCGGCGAGCTTCGACGATGCGACCTCGGTCACCGGCACCGGCTTCTTCGCCGACAGCGGGACGTTCGCGGCGAGCAGCGGCACGCTGCAGGTGGCGGCCGAATCGCTTGGCGGCGACGCAGTGGCCGTGTACCACGTCGGCGACCAGCTGCCGGGGTATTTCGAGCTGCAAGCCTCGGTGAAAATGGACAAAGCGACCGGCGGCTGGAAGGCGAACTCGTACGTGATCTTCGACTACCAGAACGAAGCCGACTTCAAGTTCGTCGGCATCGACCAATCGGTCAACAAGCTGGTGATGGGGCACCGCGATGCGACCGGCTGGCACGTCGACGTGCAGGGCGTGGTCCAGGGCGGCGTCAAGCCCGACAAGTGGTACAACATGCTGGTCGCCGTCAACGGCGTGAACGTCACGCTGCTGGTCGACAACAAGCAGGTGTTCCAGCATACCTTCCAGCCGCGCATCGTGGACGGCTATGCCTATGGCCTCAACTGGGGCATGGTGGGCGTGGGCTCGGACAACGCGCGCGGCAGCTTCGACAACATCCGCGTGCAGGTCCTGCCACCGCAGGTGACCTTCGACGACACCGACGACTTCAGCGGCGAGGACACGCTCGAGTACTTCACGGGCGGCACGACCGGCACCTGGGGCGTGGGCGGCGGGCGCTACTCGGTGGACGCGGGCGGCGGCATGAGCCTGCTCGATCTCGGGCCGGACAACCTCAACCACAACGCCTACCTGGAACTGAGCGCGAAGCTCACCACCCAGGACCGCGCAGGCTTCGTGTTCGACCGCTACGGCACCGACAGTTTCAAGTTCGTGGCGATCGACGCCGATACGCAGCAGCTCATGATCGGCCACTACACGAACAAGTCGGGCTGGGTCGTGGACAGCGCCGTGACGACCACCATCGACGGCACGAAGGACTACACGCTCGGCCTCACGCTCAAGGGCTCGACGGCGAGCGCCACGCTCGGCGGTGCGAAAGGCGGCTTCCAGGCGATCGTCGGCCACATCTTCAACGCCTCCACCGTGGACGGCAATTTCGGCCTGATGGCGGTGGGTGGCGGCGCGAGCTTCGACGACGTGCGCGTGAAGACCGACGACCGGGCGCTCGAGGGCAGTGGCAGCGAAGCCGAAGGCATGGTCGCAGCCGACGGCGCGTTGGTCGGCGACGGTACTGTCGACACGCTCACGCAGACGGAGCTCGACGCGATTGCCGAAGTGGCGATCACGCTGTGGACCGATGCGCTCGGCGACGCCAACCCGCTTCTTGCCGGCCTGGCCGACGTGCGCTTCGAAGTCGCGGATCTCACAGGCGCGCAACTCGGCTCGACCGAGGGCAATACGGTCGTCATCGACGCCGACGCGGCCGGCTACGGCTGGTTCGTGGACGGCTCGCCCACCGAAAGCAGCGAGTTCGCGCTGCGCGTCGACCGCAGCGTACTCGCCGCGGCGCTGGGCAGCGCGGCCTACGGCCGCATGGACCTGCTCACCGTGGTAACGCACGAGATCGGGCACCTGCTCGGCTTCGGCCACGAGGACGAAACCGCCATGCGCGTGATGGACGACGACCTCGAGGCGGGCGTGCGCTACCTGCTGGATGCGACCGGCTTCGACGCCGATCCCGACGAGCCGATCACGGACGCCATGCTGCGCGAGCTGGCTGCGCAGGCGATCGCATTCGACGTCGGTACAGGCGAAGGCGCGAGCGGCAGCGTGGACTGGAACGCGGGCGCGGGCGAAGGCTGGAGCGCGACGACCTCGCCGACGAACTCGAAGGGCAGCGGCAAGGACAAGGATGCCGGAGTCAACTTCTCCGACTACCTCGTCATGGCTCCGGCGACCGGCGCGAGCGCGGAATCGACCGAGTACGACAGCCTCGGCAAAGCGCTCCTCGGCAAGAAGAAGGGCAAGTAGCGCCGGCTCAGGGCGCCGGGAACACCGACCCGCGGTTGAGCAGTCCCCGCGGGTCGAGTTCGCCCTTCATGCGGCGCAGCGTGGCGTACGTCTGCGCGCCGAAGCATGGCTCGTACACCTCCGGACCGCCGGGCAGCTCGCTCTGCAGGTAGCGCCGGTAGGCGGGTTCGGCGAGCGCGAGCGCCATGAATTCTCGGTCGAACTCCAACAGGCGCTCCCTGCCGGCCGGCGAGCCGTCGGTGAGCCAGCCCCAGGCGCCGGTCGCGGTAATCGGCCTCGCCTCGGGATAAAGCAGCGGCGGCAGCCACCGGCGCAGCCGGATCGGATAGCGGTAGCGCTCCTGGAAGCGCAGCGCCTGCGTGTGGCGCCGCTCGAGCGCCGCCAGCTCGCGGTGCGCCTCCTCGAGCCGCTCGTCGGGGACGAATAGCGTGAACCAGAACAGGCTCTCGTCGGCCTGCGTCGCGTACTCGGGCGGGATCCTCGGCGGCGCGAGCTGCGGCGCGACGAGCGCGCGGCCCTCGGGATACGGCGGCGGCGCGGCCGCCTGCAGCGGGACGGTCCCGAGCTTCGCCTCGAGCACCATGCCGAGTTGGCCCATCGCGCCGAACAGCCACGGAAAGCGCGGGTCGTCCGCCGCCACGCGCTGCACCTCGCCGCACCCGTCCAGGAGCGTGACCTCGAGGACGTTGTCCCAGAAGCCGCCGTGGGCGGCCGAGCGCGGGCCGAAGCCGCCCGCGGCGAGATAGCCGCCCACAGTGGGGCCCGGGTAGCCGTCGTTCAGCACCGGCAGGTCGAAGCCGTGCCGGCGCAGCAGGTACTGCAAGATCCAAAGCACGATGCCGCCGCCCGCGGTCACGGTACCGGGCTGCTCGAAGCGCACGTGGCGCAGGTTGCGGGTCGAAAGGAGCAGCTCGCCGCCGCGCGGCAGCGAGGCACCGTTCAGCGAGTGGCCCTGCGCCCGCACGCGCAAGGCAACGCCGTGCTCGAACGCCGTTTGCATGATGCGCTGCGCAGTGCCGGCGTTGCGTGGCGCCACCTCGCAGTACCCCGGCTCCCCCGAGCGCAAGCCGGAGAAGTCGCCGAGCGCCGCCTCGATCCGCCGGGGACGGAATTCGGCGAATAGGCGCTCGATCAAAGCGCCTCGAGCTCGTAGTAGACGGTGAGGAAATCCCGGCCTTCGCGGCCCAGCCCGCCGGAGAGATGGCCGAAGGGCGTGCCCGCCGCCGGCGCCAGGGACTGCGCCAGCAACACGGCGGGAATCGCGTAGCGCCCGCCGAGCGCGTCGAGCGCGGGCTGCAGGGCGTCCACGGGCAGGCGCGCCTTGTACAGGTTCAGGTCGAATGACTTTCGCGGATTGCCTTCCTCCTCGGCCTCCACGTACACGAACGAGTCGCCACGCGCGAGGCGGCGCCCGGCGAGATCCAGGATCGCGTGCGTCGCTTCGAGCGAAGGGCTGTCGGTGCGCCCCTCGTATAACGCCTCGAGCCGCTGTCGGATACCGCCGAGAGAGAGCAGCGGGTGGCAGGTGTAGCGCGCCACAGTGGAAGCACTGCCGCCCGGCTGCCACTTGAAGCCGAGAAACAGCGGCGCGGGCGACAGGTCGCGCGGGTCGCGCTGCAGGCGCCCCCATAACTGCTCCCAGAATTCCAGGTACACCTTGTACACGCCGCCGCGTGCATCGCCCTCGAAGCCGAAGCCGACGGTGTTGGCTTCCGGCAACGCCTCCAGGAAGCGCGCCAGCTGCGCCTCGGGCATGCCGATGCCGCGGCATACGCCGGCGAGTGACGCGGGATCGGCGAGCCGGCTGCGCACGCCGAGAATCAGGCGCTCGCCTTGCGCGCTTCCTGCGCTCAGCTTGAACGAGCGCTCGAAGCCGAAGCCCACACCGAGGCCGCGCACCAGGGCCAGCAGCGGCCGCGCCCCGGCGGGTGCGTCGGCGTCGGTGGGCGCGGAGCGCACATTGCCCGCCGGCGTGCCGTTCGTGAGTTGCGCCTCGTGGGCGCGCACCAGGCGCGCGAGCGTCGCGGCGAGCTCCTTGGCGAGGGCCGGCGCGAGCACGATGCGCCGCTCCAGGCGCGCCTGCGGCGGGCTGGCCGCGGTCAGCGTGCCAAAGAGCAGCGCCGTTTCCTCGCGCGTGCTCTGCACCTGGCAGACGTCGGCACGGGTGTCGGGCACGCCGGCCTCCAGCCAGCGCAGCTCCGGTTCCTGCGCCACAACGCGCGCTAGCCCGCGGCGGCGGCGCGCGAGGCGGGCGTGTCGGCGGGCGCCGGCCGTGCCAGCAGCGCGCGCCGCGCGAGGTTGGCGAGCACCTTGTCGAGCGCGGGGCCGAGCAGGCGGCGCATCTCCGCCTCGTCGGTCACCTTCTGCTTGTCGCTGTCGCGCTGCAGGACCAGCTCGCCCGCCCGCACCGGCGCGAGCAGACCCTCGATGAGCTCGGAGCGATTGCGGCGGCCGTCGAGCAGCTTCAGCGCCTGGCGGTGGATCTCGTCGAGCGAGACGAACTCGCCGCGCATGTTGGTCGCCTTGTAGCCCTGCTCGGCCTGCAGGCGCGCGAGCGCGGTGGTGGCCGGGGCCTCCGCGACGGACGTGGTGAACGCGACCGGGGTCAGGCGCCACTCGATTACGCCGGCCGCCATGCCGGTGAGCATCTCCCCGGCGAGGAACTCCGCGGCATCGCCCTCGGGCGGCGGGAAGCCTTCGCGCTCGGCCTCGGACCGGGCCCGCGCCAGGAGTTCCGCGAAAGGCACCGGCAGAGGCCACTCGAGCTTGAGCGCGCGCAGCGCCGCCTTGGTGAGCGGCGAGCGGCAGCTGATGCGGTAGCCGCCCGGCGACTCGAACGACACGGTCTGCGCGGGATCGAGCGACCAGTCCGTCGAAGCTGGCGCCGCTTCGGAGGCCAGCAGCAGGTCCTTCACCACCGCGGGCGTCAGCGTGCGATTGAGGCGCACGCTGCTGCGGCACACGAGCGTCTTGCGAAAGTAGCGGCAGCGCACGAAGTCCATGTACTGCTCCATCTGCACGATGTCGTGCGCGCCCAGCTCCTGCAGCGTCTTCGCCACCTCGGACGAGAAGTTGCTCGACACCATGGTCGAGAAGTCGGCGTCGCCGAGATACTGCAGCCCGTTCACTCCGAGCCGCCGCGCGAACTCGTGGAAGTACAGCGGCTGGTTGTGCTCCTCCAGGTGCTCGTGCTGCAGGTAGTAGTCCTCCATCTTTCCGAGATGCTTCAGCTCGCTCTGCAGCAGGCGCTGGTAGGGCGTGTCCGAGCCCTTGGAAGACTGCGCGACGAACTCGACCATCGCCTTCGCCTGCGCGAGCCCGGCCTGCGGATCGGCGAACTGCATGCCGCGGTAGAACATCATGTCGCGCACGACGCCGCGGATGTGCCAGCCGGGGTAGGTGTTGTAGCTGATGTAGGCCACGCCGTTCGGGGCGAGCGAGCGCTGCACGATTTCCAGCATGCGGGCCTGCACGGCGGGCGGCACCCAGGAGTACACGCCGTGGCTGATGATGTAGTCGTACTCGCCAATGTCCTCGCCGACCTCGAGGATGTCGAGTTGGCGCAGCTGGATGTTCTTCAGGCCGAGCGCGTCGATGGTCTTCCAGCCCTCGGCGATCTGGCGCGACGAGGCATCGATGCCGACGAAGCGCGAGCCCGGATGGTCGTGCGCCATCACGATCAGGTTGCCGCCCATCGAGCAGCCCAGCTCCAGCACGCGGCACTGCTCGGCGGCCGGCGCCTCCAGGCCGAAGAGCTTTGCGATGGCGGCGAGCCGCTCGGGCCGCGTTTGGCGGAACGGGCTGGTCGGGTAGGGGATCGCGTCGTAGCGGTTGGGTTTCTGAGGCATCGTCAAGGCCTTGCGGCGGGATTCGGAGACTTCAGTTTAAAGCGTGCGGCGTGCGCCGCCGATCTCTTCGTTGGCTTCTCCGCGTCTTGGAACCGTGCGCGGCACGAATGTACCAGAGCCGAGCGCGGGTCCCGTCCCTGAGGTGTGTGCGCTTGCGCACATTGAGGGTTCCCAAGGCGAATCCAATAGTGATAGCTTTACGGCCTTGGGGGAGGGCAGGATGTTCGTCGAACAGAAGATTCGGGCGTAGGCGCTCCGCGGATGCGGGAGGCCTTGCCCTTCGCTGCGCATTGTCCGCTAATTGCCCGGGACGCTCGACGCCTCGGCGCCCCCCTCGACCCAATCCGCCGTGCAGCCCAGTTCCCCTCTCGGGGAGATCGGATTTCGCCATGAGCGCCAACCGCCGCGCCGCTGCCGTTTGCAGCGTCTCCAAGAGCCCCCTCGTGCAAATGCTCTCGCAGCTGTGGCGATCACCCGATCGTGCCGCGAGCGCGCTTCCGTCGCGGCTGCGCTTCGAGTCGATGGAGCCGCGGCTGCTGCTGAGCGCGGACTTCGCGCCGGAGGCCGCGGCGGCGATGGCGGGCGGGTTGAACCTGATCGAGTTCCGGCTCGACAACTTCCTCACCGGCGACGAGGCGCTCGAGCAGCGCGTGCCGCTGCTGCTCAAAGTGTCGGTGGACGAGAACGACATCGTCACCAGCGAATCGCCCACCGTCGGCGACATGCTCGCGGTGCCGGTGGATGCGAACGGCGACGGCGGGGTCGACAAGTTGTTCTTCGGCTCGGACGACGACGAGCTCGCGCTGCAGAGCATCGACAACATTTCGGGCAACGGCGACGGCGTCGTCGATGCGGGCGAGTTCCTCAAGGCCTGGTTCTTCGACCCGGTGAACGATTTCCTCACGTCGGTCGAGCCGGGCGACACCACCGGCCAGTTCGTCGACTTCCTCCAGGGCTTCTTCTTCTTCGACCTCGACCAGTCGCTGACCGCCCTGGGCGGCGCGTACACGGTCGAGTTCGAGATCATCGACGCCAAGGTCGCGGACCTGACCGAGGACCCCGACGCGGAGGTCGTGTTCTCGGTCGGCTTCCAGCTCACCGTCTCGCAGTCGATGCCGATCGATCTTGGGCTCGAGGCCGACGGCCTGAAGCTGTTCGCGTTCACCGGCTCGTCGTTCAACCCGCAGTCGGTCGAGGTACCGGTCACCTCGACGTTGTCCTTCGCGTTCGAGTTCGGCGTGTTCACCGGCGGTCAGACGCCGGCGCAGATCACCGCCGGCGACTTCTTCGTGCGCCGCGCGGAGCCGCTGCTCGTGAGCATCGTCGCGCAGGACGCCGATCTCGACTTCAACCTGAACGTCGGCTTCCTCGGTACGCAGGTGATCGACGGCAACTTCGACCTGCAGGCGGACGTGGAGACGACGCTCGTGGATCCGAACGATCCGGAGGTGCTGGGCTTCGTCGACAGCCAGCACGGTGTCGAATCGACCTCGGGCGTGGTGACCGCGAGCAATGCGGTATCGAGCGCTAACCTCGACCACGCGGCCGGATTCTTCCTGCGCATCGGCAACGTGGGCATCACTACGCCGGTGTCCGTCGCCGACGGCGATGCACCGGACCTGGCCACACTGAAGGCGCAGATCCAGGCGGCGCTCGCCAGCGCGGGCCTGGCCGACGTGATCACTGCCGACATCACGGGCGCGGACAAGGTGCAATTCTCGCTGGTGCCGACCTCCGACACGCCGCTCGGCTTCGATAACGAGAGTCTGGCCCTCAACGGCATCCTCGACGCGACGCCGGACGGCGACGGACCGAACGACTTCGAGTACCTCGGCGACCAGGTGTTCCTGCTGTCGGTCGGCGGGCAGCTCGCGCGGTTGGTCACGGTGCGCTTCCCCGATCCGGCGAAGGAAGAGCTCGGGTTCGACTACGCGCAGGACGCGAGCCTGCCGGGGGCCAAGGACCAGGTGATCGCCGACAATTCGCCCACCGTGTTCGACGTAACGGGGGACGCGAACTTCACGGTGACCGTGACGCTGGATAGTGGTGTGCAGTTCGCCCAAAGTTTCACGGTCAGCGCGAGCGACACGGATGGCAACGCCAACGCCGTGGACCTCGCCGCAGACATCGACGCCAAGTTGAACCTGTTCCTTACGCTTTTCGTGGAGGCGCAGGAAGTGGGCGGCAAGATCCGGTTCGAGGGCGTCCACGCTGACGTGAGCGGCATCCGGGTCGAGGCGTCCGGCACCGCGGTGAGCGAGATCGGTTTCGCCCCCGATGCCCAGGCGACGCTCGAGTTGAGTGCGGCGAGCAACGCGATTTCGACGAGCGATCTTTCGGGCACGGCCACGTTCGACGTGACCGTCACGACGGTCGGCGCGGGCACCACGACCACGACGGTCACGGTCGCCCCGGATGAGAATGCCAGCCTGACCGACCTCGCGGCCGACGTGGACGCCGCGCTCTCCGCCAAGGGATTGGCGCTCGACGCGGTGGCGGTTGGCGGCAAGATCGTGCTCGTCGCACAGAACGTGGACGTTGCGGCGTTTAGCGTGACGGTCGGCAACCAGGACCTCGACGACCTCGTCGACGACGTGAACGCGGCGCTCGCCGACGCGGGCCTCGGCGGCGAGGTGACGGCCTCCAGCGTCGCGGGCAAGCTGCGCCTCGACGCGGGCGGCGAGTCGATCGAGATCACGAAGACACTCACCTTCGATGCCGGCGTCACCTTCGCCGAGTTGGTCTTCACGCCCACGGAGCAGCTGTTCGACGCCGAGGTCGACGAGTCCACCTCGCACGCCACATTCGACCTGCCGGTCCACGTGCGCCCCGGGCTGGAAGACCTGCAGACGGAGGCCGACGACGACTGGGATCCGGCCGGCGTCGCGCTGGTCGCGAACTTCAGCCCGCTCGGCTCGCCGGCGGCGGAGTACGACGAGGCGCTACAGCGGTTCACGCTGCACTTCACGCTGACGCCGGAAACCAACCTGCCGGACCAGGACATGCCGGTACCGGCGGTTGGCAGCGGTTCGCTGGTCGAGGAGGTACGCCTCGTCAACATGGCGGAGCTGCTCAACTTCAACCTGCTGAGCGCCGAGAGCATGATCGGCCAGCTCATGGGGCTGGGGTCGGCCCTGCAGCAGCTCGCCAGCACGCCCGGCTTCGCGGGCTATGACATCCCGTTCGCCGACGCGACGCTGGCGGACCTGCTCAATTTCACCGACTCCGACAAGTCCCGCTTCTCCGGCCTCATCGACCGGCTGCTCTTCGACACCGGCGGCGACGGCCTGGACGGCAACGCCGATGAGAACCGGCTGCTCAGGAAGGTGCGGGACGGCAACGACGACCCGTACCTGATCCCGAACTTCGTCACCGCGCAGGAGTTCGCGGACGCGCTGCACACGGTTCTCGGCGTGCCGCTGGAGGGCGATCGCGGGATCAACGCGTCCTACGACACGGTTTCCAACCAGCTGACCTACGAAGTCGATCTGATCGCCGACGACGAGACGGCGGTTTCGCTGGACACCGTCCCGTTCGAGTACGACGTCGACCTGAGCCCGTTCAACAAGACCGTGGTCGACTCAGCCGCGGATTCCACCGCCACGGTGATCACCCTGGAGGGCCGCACCGGGCTGGAGATGACCTTCGGCGTGGACCTCTCGCCCCCGGGACTCATCATCACGGGCGGCACGCCACTCGCCGACCTGAATGGCGGCAACGGCGTGAAGATCAAGCAGGAGCACGCGATTACGGGGACCACGAACGTCATTGTCTCGCCTCCGCCGCCCCCCAATACGACGAACCCGGAGCCGCCCGCGCCGGTGCAGCAGTTCATCTTCGACGTGGATGCGGTGTTCTCGCTCTCCATCGATGGCGCGCCGGCGGTCGAGGTCACGGTGCCGCATCAGTCCACCGTCAACCGCACCATGGCTGACCTGGTGCAGGACGTGAACAATGCGCTCGCCGTCGCCGGGATGGACGACGACATCGTCGCCGACTACGACGGCCGCCGGCTTGTCCTATCGGCGCGGGACGACACGACCACCTTCACGCTGCACAACCCGAACTTCATCGCCGAGTTCGTGCTCGGCCTAGCGGACGGTACGGCTTCGAACGCGGTCGACTTCGTCATCACCGACTCCAGCGGCGGCGTGCACGACATCGTGCTTGACCCGACCGGCCTGGACCGCACCGAAGTTGCCTATGACCCCGCCGACGGCCTGCCGAACGATCCGAACGTGCAGGACGTGATCAACGCGATCAACGCGCAGACCGCCGGCGCGGTGAGCGCGAGCTTCAATGGCGCGCATACCGGCTTGCGGCTCGTCGACAACACGGCGGGGGGCGGCCAGTTTCGCGTCGACAGCCTTAACGGGTCCAGCGGACAGCAGGGCAGCGGCCAGGGCACGTCGGCGCTCCTCGGCCTGGGCTTGTTCCTCAACAACGAGCAGAGCTCGGCGTTCGCCGGGCAGGCGGGCGATCCCCACCTGATCGAAGGCGGCGCGCTGAGCCAGACCCAGCTCAGCAAGCGCTTCTTCGTGCGCGACGCCGAGATCCGCATCGACGGGCTGTCGCTCGAGACGCCGACGGGCGGCGTGCCCGGGCAGGCGCTGTTCGGCATCGTGGGCGTCAACACCACGTTCGAGGGCGGCATGATCGCCAACGTCACCGCCGGCCTCAAGGACCCGGTGAGCGGGACCCAGGTGACACTCGCCGAGCTGTTCAACAAGACCGGCGTGCTCGAAGACACGGTCGTGAGCGAGGCGCAGACGCTGTCCTACGCAGACAGCCTCGGGTTTTTCAACGTTGGCGAGGTCCTGACGGGCAACGACAGCGGGGCCACCGCGATCGTGGTGGCGGTCGACGGCACTGGGCAGACGCTGACGTTATCGCACGTGCAGGGCAGCTTCACCGACGGCGAAATCGTCTTCCAATCCGGCGGTGTGGCCCTGGCCGACGGCGGCGTCACGACCAACGCCAACTTCGGCGAGTTCGACCTCGGCGTCACGGTCCAGGACGGCTTCGACGAGTTCGGTTTCGGCGACGGCATCATCAACGCGCTCAACGGCATGTCGTACAACGTGCCGGTCGAGCTGACCGGCTTTGGCAACCCGTTCGACCCCGCCGATCCGGTCGCCAGCCTCGATCTGGGCGGCATCGGCGACCTGGCGGCCTTCGAGCACCTGAGCTACTCGCACCTCGCCGACGCGCTGCAAGGACTGGAGGACGTCCTGAAGGACGTCAACGAGAACTTCGCGCTCTTCAACACGACGCTGCCGGCGATCAACCGCAGCGTCGCCGATCTGCTCCGGCTGGTCGAAGGATTCGAGCGCGGCGTGGACAATGTCGGCGCCGTGTTCGACGTGGCGACCGAGGCGCTCGAGCCGGGTGCGCTTGACCTCCCGCCGCTCACGCTTCAGCAGGTGCCGCAGGCGCTGCGCGGTGCGTTCGGCCTGCCGAACGGCGTCGACCCCGACGACACCGGCGCGGTGGACTGGGTGCGCCTGGACTTCGACGCGGCGGAGAACCTGCTGCTCGTGGATCTTTCGCTCAACGAGAGTCTCAGCACCAAGCTCGGCCTCGATATCGAGGTCGGCGGCGGCCTGCCGAACCTGACGAGCGGCGGCATCCTCAAGGTGGCGGGCTCTCTCGACGTCAACCTGCACGCGGCGATCGATCTCGATTCGCCGCAGGACGCCTACCTTTTCGACACCAGCAGCATCTCCGCCGCGCTGCACGTCGAAGGCGAGGGCCAGACTTATGCCGG
Organism: uncultured Gammaproteobacteria bacterium; assembly: GCA_964402835.1. Lineage (GTDB taxonomy): Bacteria > Pseudomonadota > Gammaproteobacteria > Natronospirales > JAIVGZ01 > JAIVGZ01. The sequence continues at coordinate 47,737 of CAYODZ010000184.1, forward strand.
CGGCGAGGACGGCGCCGGGCTCGTGCTCTACTCGTCGATCGGGCCGCTCGCGGTCTTCATCCGGGACGGCGACGCCGTCATCGACGTCGCCTTCAGCCTGCCGG
>CAYODZ010000185.1:0-10425 GCA_964402835.1 uncultured Gammaproteobacteria bacterium
TATCGAGGAAGCGGCGATAGAGGCGCCGCGGGTCCCACTGCACGACGACTCCGCCGAAGTCGAAGAGGATCGTGGTGATCGGCACGCGGCCATAATAAAAGGACTCACCACAGAGACACAGAGGACACAGAGGCTCTGTGCTCTCTGTGTCTCTGTGGTGAATGTTGTGTCAGCGGTTGGCGGCCGTGACGGGCGCGGCGACGCGGATCGCCTGTTCGAACTGCGCGATCGTGGCGGTCCTGCCGTGGACGCTGGCGATGCGCTCCACATCGAGCCCGCGCTTCTGGAGCGCCTGCGCAAAGGCCAGGGTCGAGGCCTGCGGCGGGCCGAAGGGGGCATCGTTGTTCGGCACGAAGAAGAGATCGCCCTGGAAGACGATCTTCTGCTTCGGGAGGTAGGCGATCACCATCTCCCGGGCGTGGGGATGCGGTCCGATGTCGATCAGCTCCACGGTCTGCTTGCCGTCGCTGAATACGCGCTTCCCGTTCTCGATCAACGCGAACTCCGGCTTGCGCGGCGACTTCGAGAGACGATCTTTCTGCGGCGCGAGCGCCATCTGTTTCACCACTCCCTTGTTTCCCGCCGTCGTCACCACCTGCGCCCCCTCGGCGATGAAGCTGCGCAGCCCTCCGATGTGGTCGCCGTGATGGTGAGTCATGACGATATAGCGGATCGGCTTGCCCGGAATTGCTTCCTTGATGCGCTCGATCACCTCCTCGGTGCCCGCGCTGGAACCGGGCGCTTCGACCGCGAGCACGTAATCCTCGAATGCGACCGCAAGTGTGTTCTGATTCTGCCCGGCCACGTTCTGGATCACGAACACGCCGTCCGCCAGCTTCTCGACGTTCTCGGGCAGGTTGTCGGGCAGCGGTTGCACGTTCGCGTAGCCATCGGCAGCAACGTCGAAAGACTGGTCCGTTATCGCGGGATTGATTTCGACTTTGAGCTTGAAACGCCCAGATGTTTCACCGGCCAGCCGATTCATCCAGGTTTGCGGAACTCGAAACTTGCCGGCGGTGGTGTAGTCGCCGAACAGGATCTCGGAAGCGTCCTCGCCGGTGAGCGGATCGGTGAAGATCAGCTCGTATTTGGACACCAGCGCGGTGCTTGCATCGACGTACAACGCCACCTGCTGGGTATCCGCCATCACGAAGGTGATGACGTCGTGCGGTTTGCCCTCGAAACTGTCCTGGCCAAGATGACGCAGAGTATTCGCGCGGTCGAGCGCCTGGCGCAGCAGCAAGTGGGGCAGGCGCCGATGGTATTGCACGAACTGCTGCTGGCTGGATTGTGCCGCGGGAATCGGGGTTGCGATGCGGGCGCGGTGATTGTAGTTCGTGCCTTCACCGGACTCGATGACGATCGTGTTGTGATTCTCGAATCCGAAACCGTCCCCGTTCTGCTCGAGCAGCAGCCGCTCGTTCTCGAGATCGAGCAGGAGCGTTTCCCGTAGCGTCCCGGCCTCGAACGGCGGCGACGCCGTCGTCATCTGCAGGCGCGGCCAGGTTTCACCCTCGAGCCGCAGTCTCACGCTCTCGATCGAACGCAGCGCATCGGCTCCCCCGATAGCCTCGACGGCACGGTCGAGGACGGCGCGGGCGTCGGCCTGCGAGCGCTCGACCAGTGTTTCGGGATTCTGCGGCTGCTGCGCCTGTGGGGCGGAACAGATACCGATCATCAGAATGGCCAGTCGGTAGCGCATCATACTTTCTCTGTGGCTGAGATGGTCGTGACACTAAGTTGCAGCCACTGGCGGGTCAATTGAGGATGCGCCAGTCGGATGTCACTGTGCGACAAGCTGTGTTCGATTCCCTCGGATGGGGTACGATGGCGCACGGCCGAAGAGCGGCCAAACGATAATCAATACGAGATGGGGAAACTTCATCGGCAGCATGAGCCTGTTCGCCGAGCTCAAGCGCCGCAACGTCATAAAGGTGGGCGCCGCCTACCTCGTGGTGGTGGCGTGGCTGGTCGTGCAGGCCGCATCCATAGGGTTTCCGGCATTCGACGCGCCGCCCTGGGCGCTGCGCGTTTTCATCTTCGTCGCCCTGCTTGGATTTCCCATCTCGCTGGTGCTCGCCTGGGTGTTCGACGTGACGGCGGACGGTGTGAAAGCCGATTTCGGCGCGCGCGGCGGCAAGCTGATTTTTGTCGCCGCAGCGGCGCTCGCCGCGCTGGCAGTAGGCTGGTACCTCAAGGGCCAGCCGTCGTATCGCGCCAGCGACGTACCCGCGGACAGCAGTCCCTCCGTGGCGGTGCTGCCGTTCGCGAACGTGAGCGGCAAGCCGGACGAGGACTATTTCTCTGACGGCATGACGGAGGAGCTGCTCAACGTCCTGGCGCGCTTGCCGAAGCTCAAGGTCGCCGCGCGCACGTCGGTGTTCGAGTTCAAAGGTAAGGGTGGGGACGTCCGCGCGATCGGGCGAAGGCTCGGCGTGAGCCACATCGTCGAGCGCAGCGTGCGTCGCGAGGACGAACAAGCGCGCGTCACCGCGCAGTTGATCCGGGTCGCGGACGGCTTTCATGTGTGGTCCGAGAGCTACGATCGCGAGCTCGAGAGTGTGTTCGCGCTCCAGGACGACATTGCCAGGCACATCGCCGGGCAGCTCCGGCAATGACAGAAGATCCCTACCTGACCTTCCTGCGGGACCGCTCCCATAAGACGTTCTACCGGCTGCCGTACGCGGGCAATGCCGGCGACTCGCTGATCCAGTTCGCGACGCAGCGGATTCTGGACGACCTCGGAATCGGAACGGTGGTCGATCCGAGCGCCGCGGAGGTGATACTGGTCCCGGGCGGCAACCCGACGATGTGGCCGAGCGTCGGTCCGCTACGCTGGCAAGCGCTGTGCGCTCGCCACCCGCATGCAGAGCTCATCGTCGGGCCCGCTGGCTTCCGGCAAGGGTATTCCGATTGGACACGAATCGTCAACGAAGCGGGGAGCGTCTCCGGACTGTTCGCTCGAGATCCGGATAGCTATCGTTGCCTTCAAAGCGCCGGCCTCCGTCGTGGCATCACGTTCGGATTATCGAGCGATCCCGCTTTGTATTTGCGCGGCTCGGAGTGGCTCGAGGCGCATCGACGAGCCGCGACGGAGGAATACGACCTCGCGGCCTTTCGCGACGATCACGAAACTCATCTTTCGCGCACCACGCTGTTAGACGCGCTCGTTGGTCCACTGCCTTCGCGAGTGCGCCTCGCCGTCAGGTGGATACGGGCCTGCGTCGTGCGATCGCGCAAGATCGAGCTTGCGAGAAGGCGAAACGCCGGAACCAGCGTTCCCATTCGGTGCCACGATGTCAGCCGTGCGCGCTTCGAAGCGTTCGTCGAGGCAGTACGCGCTGCCCGCATCGTGCATACCGACCGGCTCCACGTGATGCTGCTCGCGGCCATGCTCGGCAAGAAAGTCTTCGCCTATCCGACGTCGCACTCCAAGCTCGAGGGCGTCTCTCGACACAGTTTGGCCGGTTGGGCCGACGTGACGTTGGTGGCCATGCCCTGAGCGGCGCAAGCACGCTCAATGACGACTTCGGCGGCGCAGGAATCGCGGCTTCAAGCGCCTGTAAAAATGCCGCAGCTGGAACGCACTCACCTTGCGTTTGATCTCTTTGACCAAGTCTGGGCGGCCCGCCGCCTGCAGCGGCTCGATGAGCTGCTCCAGCAGATCGGCCTTATAACGAATCACCAAACGCACGGAGCGCACCATCTCGGGCGTCACGTCGTTGTCCGCGAACGCGCGCGCGTCGCTGAGCTTGCCAAGCGCGAGCAGCCCGAGCATCGTCCTCACGCACTTCTCGCATCGTCCGCAGTTGATGAGCCCCGGCGGCGGGATCCTGACGTAATGGCAGGGCTGCATGAGCTCGAGCGCTGCGGGCCAGCCCGCGAGCAACCGCAGCTTGTCGATGCGGGTCCAAGAAGTCTGCTCATGCTGAATCTGGACGGCCGCCGTCGAGAAATGCTGATCGAGCAGCGGGTGCGTCGCGGCCGGCGACGGGTTCGCGCCCCCGCCGTCCGACGCGAGCAAGACCTTGCTGAAGCGCGGCGACAACGTGTGCGCGACGGCCGAGATGCCAGCGCCGACACCCACGGAGGTCCAACAGACATAGTCGCCGCTCAGCAGCCGGGTATTCGTCTGGATCGGGACGAGCTCGAATTGCTCCGCGTCCGCAAGTGCCCGCAAACGACTCTCGAGGCGCCGGAATGCCTCGAGGCGTTCGCGGACGGGACCGTCGGCGGTCGAATCGAAATCGTTCGCGCCGAAAAGCAAAATGCATTCGCGTATCGCATCGGGATGGTCTACGGGGTAGCTCAACCGATTCGCTCGCAGCGCCGCGAGGCCGTCGACTCCTCCGGACAGCAATGAGGCCGTCCGAGCCGGCGTCCGTGGTCGGGTGGGCACGTAGCCGTCGAGTGGATCGACGGTCAAAGGAACACAGTGTTCGAACCACTGCGATTGAATCGCAATGACGGCCCGCAGCCCGTGCTCGAAGCGCGTGCACAACGACCCCTCCACCTGCAGTCGGCGCTCACCCCACCATGAAGCGAACGGCAGGCACGCAAGCGCAAAGGCGTCCGGGCTCGGTTGCAGATCGGCAGCGACAGGATAGGGAGCCTCGAAATAGAGCGTTTGGGGGACGCGGTCGGCGTTCTCCCAGATGACGTCAGCAGCGACTCGGCGACTATCGGCTCGCTCCTCGACGCGAAGTTTCTCGAGTCTCATGACGTCGGCGCGCGATATGCGCTCGCGAATTGGCGTGCTGCTCGCACGACGTTTCTGAGACGAGCCACCGTTCGGCGCCGCAGCTGCTTCAATGAACGACGTAAGCGATTCAGAAAGGACGCGCGCCGGCGCAGAGCCGCGCGCATCGCATTTGCCAGAGCGTGATCGTCGCCTCGTTGTTCGAGCTTCCCGATCGCCTGAATGAAGCGGTAACGCTCTTCGGGGTATCGGAAATGCGATTCGCCCAATTTACGCAGATCCAATGGCACGGAAAAGGTCCGCGCTCGATCCAGTGCGCCATGAGCGCGCAAGAACGCCATCGTCCACATGCATTTCCGGCAGCGGCAACAGTTGTATTGCCCCTCCTTCAACTGCCAGCAGACACGAAGGTTCCTGACCGCGACGTCCGACGCGCAGAGCACGCCGATCTTGTCGAACCGCGTCGCTTCGCTACCGTCGTGAACGAGCTCGAGCGATGTAGAGCTCCAGAGCGGATCGAGGCCCGGATGCGATCCGTGCGGGACCAGAAACGGCAAGGCGTAGCCCGAGGGTATGTAGATCCTGCCAAAGGTCGGCGCGAGGAAATGGGCGACACCCGCCATTGCGGCCCCGTACTGCTCTTCCCAGGGAAACGAGAGGCCATCGCTGAACGACCGCAGGCTCGTTTCGACCTCGAGCAACGGGAGCCCGATTGCCTCCGCAGTTCTACGCATCTCGGCCGTTATCGACTGCCGCAGCGCGGTATGACGCAGCGGAATGTCGAAGCCAGCGACGAAGATAAGATGGGTGATCTCCGCGCGATGCTTGAGCAGTGTGTAGAAAGAGTCGACGCCGCCCGAGAAGAACAGGCCTACTTGCGTGCCGGGCGCCGCCGGCTTGTCACCGTGGTCCTGCTCTTTCGCAGAAAGCCGCGAGGGATGCCAGTCGGGATGCCACGCCGCGAGGACCTGCTCCACGCGCTCGGCAGCGCGCAGCAGGTTCTCGGAAACGGCACCGCGTATTTCGATGTCGAGCTTGCGCTGCATGGCCGGAAGCAAAACGGCAGGCACGAACGGATCGCACGAGCTCGAAACGAGCGAGTGCGACGTGCGAAAGGCGATCTCGCGGCCGCTGTATGAGCCCCATCGGACGACGACGGAAAGCTCGGAAACCTCATTTCCGCGGCTAAGCTTTGCGTTGCCGATCTCGAGAGTCTTCATCCGGAGCAAGACCTTGGTTGCCGTCGTATGAATCTTAGCGAGCCGAGACGACGATTTCCTTGAGTGCGTTCATACGCGACGAGGCATGGTCGAGGAGTGGCGGGTCGTCGACGTGATGACTCGCCGCCATCCGTTCGTACCGAGCCCGGATGATCTCGACCACGCTCCCCTCGGCGACGCGAGAGTAGAGAAGGTGAACTGGTGCCCTGATCTTAGCGCATTCGGCACGACAGCGTGCAGGTCGGATGCGGAAGCTGAATCTCCGGCTGCCGCCCAGAAATACTGGTCGCTCGTTCGCATGGCATCGATCAGGGTCAAGTCCGCCCGTTGGGTCGCGTGCCCGGTGCGATCGGAGCGGTTGTCAGAACGCCAACTCGCTTTCCGGTGGTACCCGCGTCGGCCTGGCGAAGTGCAACGATGCCCTGTCCCGGCCGAGATGATCGAGAATCCGCTCGATGACATCCGGTTCCTCGATGCTCGCGATCACCCGCAGCTTTCCGCCGCAGCGCCAACACCGCTCGATCTCGATCTGAAAGATTCGCTTGAGACGTTGCGCGCAGGTCATGGCGCGATGGCGCCCGATCCCGGTCTGTTCCGATGGCACCTGGCCGGGGCTGCCTTTGCGCTTGGCAATCACCTGTCTCGCAGGCTGCTATGCGGTGCGAACACCCCGTGATACCGGGCCAGGTGTGTGGGGTCTATTGCCATCACGCCATAGAAGGCTAGGTACCTTCCAAAACGTGTATGCCCGTGATGCCGTGAATCGACAGCAAGCGGTCATCGTCTATCGCACGCAGGTTGATGGGTCCGTAAAACCCTGTCTCCGTCACAGCTAGCTCGCGCGGATTCGCTGGGTCGCTGATGTCCAGCTCAATGATTCCGGCCGGGCTTCCGTACCATGCACGATCGCCGCGTACCTCGAGATTCGTGCGCACGTCGTGCAAATCCTCGGCTTCCGCATATCCAACGCGCGCCGGCAAGGCCGGGTCGGAAACGTCGACGATATGCAGGCCATTGCTGCAGGCCAGGTACGCCAAATCCTCCACGAGCACGACTCCAAAAGAGTCAGCGCAATCCTCTCCATAGAAAGCAAGCTCGACCGCATTGAATGGGTCACTCACGTCGATGATGCGCAGACCCACTGGCTCCCCGTCCTGATGCGAATAGCCGGTGACATACAGAATGCCGTTGCGAGCCTCGAGCTGAGCCGGACTGAACGGCAGCGCATAGTTCACGAGGAAATTCGGATTTGCCGGATCAGCAACATCGATGATGCCGAACTCCGGTCCGTTCGTGTTCTTGGCGATGTATGCGCGCGCGTCGGCAACGGCCACCGTATGCGCGAACGCTGCCGGCACGCGCGCAATTTCCGCCGGCGCGCGCGGATCGGATACGTCCGCAATGATGAGACCAAAGCCCCAGGCGGCGAGATAGGCCATGTCCCCGTCGACCAGCATATCGTTGAACACGCGGTCCTGCAGTGTGGGGGGCAAATCGAATTCATGCCGCGCAAAGACCTCCAGCGTCGAAGCATCCGCGACCGCCAACCCGTAATTTTGTTGCAGAAAGAGGACGGTCTCCCCCACGCGCGCCGCGTCGTATGCATCGATGCTGCCGGGCATGACAGCGCTGCCCGCTTCGGCGGGCGCTGCCGGGTCCGACACATCGAGGAACACAAAACGGTCGGTCGAAGTGAGCATCAACGCTCCGCCCTCTACGGTGGCGGTAGCCGAGGCCGCGAAAGTATCGATATCCAGATTGGCGACTTGCGACGGATTGTCAGGATCGGTGATGTCCCATACGTCGAGCCCTTCGAAGCCGACGCCATAGGCATGCGTTGCATTGACGATCCCCGTCATTGCGAGCGTATCGGCGCTGCCGCGGGGAACGACCATACTGGGATTTGAGAGATCCAGTACGCTCAGCTTTGCGCCGAATCCAACTGCAAATGGTGCGTTGAATCGCAGGTCGAAGACGTCGATGCCGTCGGCGACAAAGGTTTGCAGTTCTAGGGGCGCCTCGGGAGTCGAGACATCGTAGGTCGTCAGCACCGCGTTGCTTGTGAAGCTCTGGCCAAAAACATGTATCAAGTGGCCGTCCGTAAATGTGCGATCGAACGCGCCGCCCACGCCGATTCCAGTCGAGCTGATGTCAGGCGCTTCGGGGTCGGCAAGCGACCCGACCCATATGCCGTTCTCCGAGTCGAACAGGAAGAGATAATCGTTCGTCGCCGCGATCGCTCCGACGTGGCTAAAATCCGCGGCCATTGGAATCTCGTTGACGAGTTCCGGCTGCGCACGATCGGCCAGGGAATAGATTGTCACGCCGCTTTGATCGTTGCCGGTACGCCAGCTCGCGTATAGATGGTCGCCATGTACGGCGAGCCCAGTGATCAAGCCACCTGCGGGCTCATTGACCGCGCCGACTTGCACCGGCGCGCTCGGGTCACGGTAGTCCCACGTCGCAATCACGCGGCCCGTCGCCACGTAAGCCAACTGCTCGGACACGAGGAGATCTCCCAACTGGCCGCCCATCACGCGCGTCAACTGCAGATGCGAAGGCTGTGGGGGTATCGGGTCGACGGGGGCATCAGTGCTGTCGCTGCTGCAGGCTGACAATAGAGATGCAGCCAGCGCTGCACCGAAGAACGGACTCCAAAACGACCGCATAGTTGCTCCCTGGAGTACTTTCGCTTGCGACAAGTCTGGATCCTCAAAGTTCAGGAGAGGCCTGCTCATGCTTTCTCGGTCGCACTACAGGGCCCCTGTTTGTCCGGCCGCGCAGCCCCGGGCTCAGCCCCATTAAGGATAGTACTTTCAAATGCCCAGGTGCCAACAGCGCGTTATCCGGTCCGTAAGAAGGTGATATGCTCGCAGGCGTCCGAGTGGATGGCAGAAGTTGTTTCGCAATAACACGCCCATCCAGTGCCGTAGGCGCTGCTCCGGCGGGACGGTTCATGCGTCACCTTGCCTTCGTTGTTTGCTCGACGACGTCGGTTTTCGGCGGAACATTGTTTTTGCCGGCGGCACTTCCGGCCGAGAGCGCAACTCCGCCGGCCACGTCCAGTGACGAGGTTCCCGAAGTTCTCGAGGAAATCATCGTCCCCGGCACGCGACTGCCGATTAACGCGAGCGTTCCCGTGACCGTATTGACCCGCCTCGACATTCAGCGTGGCGGGGCAAATTCAATCGGCGAAGTCTTGCAGGCACTGCCGATGAATGCTGGCTCGCCGCTCAATACGAATGTGAATACCGGTGGGTCAGAGCCGTTCGTTGCAGGTGAGCAAGGCGACGGATCGACCCGCATCGCTCTTCGCGGCCACAGCACGTTGGTGTTGCTGAACGGCCGACGCTTTCCAAACGGCGGTCTCGGCGCGGACGCCTCCGTCGATCTCAATAGCATTCCCATGGCTTTCATCGAGCGTGTCGAGGTGCTCGCGAGCGGTGCTTCGGCGGTCTACGGTGCGGATGCCGTCGGTGGCGTCGTCAATATCGTCACGCGTCGCGAAGCCGATGGCCTGGAGCTCAGTGGCTCGCGGACGATCACCGGGCACGGAGATGGGGAGATCGTTACGGGCCAGGCGGGCATCGGTTTCGACGTGTTCGACGGAGCCTGGAACCTCGGTATCGACTACACAAAGCAGGACGGCGTCACCATGGATCGTCGCGGCTACTCTGCGGTGCCTCTACTCATCGTGGACGGTGACGGCACGCTGGGCTTCGGCGGCAACCTCGCGACGGCGCAAGGGCACTTCGGGGTGCCGGATGGAAATTCACTGGGACTGGAGCCCGGTGCGTACACGCGGGTCGACGGTGCTACCGGTCAAGGGGCGGCTGACTATCGGCCATTTGACCGGGCTGTCGACGGCTTCAACTACGCGCCATTCAATTTCTCGCAGACGCCTAACGAGCGCGGGTCGCTGTGGTTGCTCGGCTCGCAGCCGCTCGGCGAGCGCTTGAATTTTTTCATGGAGGGGCTCTTTCATCACAGGGAGTCGACGCGGGCGTCCGCACCGGAACCTTTTTTCATTGGGTTCAACACCGCTGCCCCGACACTGGCCGACGGCTCGTCGGGCATTCCTGCCGACAACTACTACAACCCGTTCGGTGTAGACCTGCCGTCGTGCTGTCCGTTAGTGGCACGGCGCTTCGTTGAACTCGGTAATCGCAGTTTCAGTGAGGACGTGGACCTGTGGCGGGTGCTGGTCGGCCTCGAAGGCACAGTTACTGACTGGAACTGGACGCTTTCTGTTGCCGACGCCGAGTCCAGTGCGTCGACCGTCGAGGCGGGCATCCTGTTTCCGTCGCGGATTGAGCAGGCTCTGGGGCCATCCGGCCCCGATGATGCCGGTCACATTGTTTGTGGCTCGCCAGATCCTGCGACCGGTCGAGTACCTGCGGCCAGCATTGTCCCAGGCTGCGTGCCGCTCAATATCTTCGGTGGGGCCGGCAGCATCACGCTGGACCAGCTCGACTACGTTAGCCTGCGCCCCATGACCCATACCGG
>CAYODZ010000186.1:0-2709 GCA_964402835.1 uncultured Gammaproteobacteria bacterium
AGGAAGCCGACGCCCGCACCCGCAGCGAACCAGAGTGCCGCGGCGCGATCTGCGCGCGGCATGAACATGATCAGAACACTGATCGCTGCGGCACCAGCGACCATCAATCCACGGCTCCCGGTCAGTCCGATCATCACGAAAGCGAGCGCGGCTGCGCAGAAGATCGCGGCGTGCCGCCAGCGTGCGTCACCCCGGTGCAACCAGGCCGAACCGAATAACGCGCAGACTACGACGACCGCGGTCATCAGGTAGCGATAGACGAATGGACCGGCGATGCCCTCGGCGGTCACGAGATGTCGGGCGCTGACCACGAGTCCGGCAGCCATCCCGATAAAGCCGAGCGCTCCGAACAGCGCGCGCGGTTCGACGCGGCGCGCAACGACATACGCGCAGAAGAACAACGACAACCACAGGGCGGCATCCGCAGACAACGCCGGGACGCGCGAGGCGAGCACCGACGCGCCGAGCGCGATCCCGAGCGCCGCGACCCACGCATCGGTCGTCGTGGCGCTTTCCGTTCGGGTGGGCAGCCACCATGACGCAATGGCTGCGCTCAGCGCGAGCGCGAACGACGCGACGATTGTGGTGTGTTCCGTCCCTTGGAAGAATGCCGATACGATGCCGGCTAGCGTCAGCAATCCGACGCTCAAAAAAATAGCCCACGCGGTGCGTGGGCTATCGTGAAGCTTGAACACTACGATTCGCGGTTTAGCTGCTGAGAATCGTTTTGAAGTCCGCGGTATACGCAGGGGTGGCATCGTTCGTCACGGTGCAGTCGGGCGCCGTGCCCGTGATGGTCCAGCCCGTTGGCAGACCACCTTCGAGCGCAGCCGCCGTCGTCTCGCAGTCGCTAACCGTTACGCCACCGCTGTTCGCGCTGTTCACCGCATAGTTAATCGCGGCGGCAGACGCGAGGGCGCCCGCGATGCCCTGAGCGGTCGCAGTACCCGCGCTCGATGACAGGTCATAGAACTTCGGGATCGCGGTCGCGGCGAGGATGCCGAGAATCACGATGACCATGATCAGCTCGATGAGCGTGAAACCAGATTGCTTGTTCATTGTGTATCCCTCTACGGGCCCGCAGACCCTCCTGTGATGGTTCACATCGCACCGGCGCCGCAGCGACGGCCAATGCCCCAGCGCGCAGAATAGGTCAGGTGTTTACCTGATGCAAGAAAATAAACAGTTCGGTATCAGGCACTTGGGCGATAAAGCCCGAAATCAATTGAGGACAACCGCCGCAATCAACCCGACATAGGCGGTGGCGGCCAGAATCACGACGCCCAGGCGCCGTGGATATTGCGACGCAAAGCCCTCCGCGCGGTCCACGCGCCGGTTGAGGACCTCCGCTGCCTGGTCGACGTCGACCCAGCGATTGGCACTCGCTTCGGCGCGCTTCAATGCGCTCGGTCGAACCAGCATGACGATACCGAGCGCGAAGCCAAGCGCGTTGCCGATCACGAGCACCACGGTCGTGGTCGTCGCGAGGAGTTCGAGCACGACGGTCGGAAGCGTGCCGGCGAACATCGCCACGAGCGCCTCCGTGCGGTATCCCGTCGTGAATACCCAGAAGAAATAAGTCGTTGCGACGAGTAGAAAGAGCCCGACGGCGCGGTGGTGGCGGTAAATGAAGGGTTCGCTATGCCGCGGCTCGTCGAGCGCGCGCTTCAGCCAGCCGACCGAGAATTCACGATTGAGCTTGTCGCCGATCCGAAGCGCCAGCTGCGGCGAAATGACGAGTAACAGGCCCGCCGCCAAGGCGAGCAGCATGCCGACTACGCCGAGCGTCCACAACGCATCGACGAGAATGTCATTGACGATTGTTTGTCCAGTCATTGATTTATCCCCAAAATCACTGCGGCTGCCCGAGCATCTCAGCCAACTGCGCGGATTGCGTCCACACGAACGCATTCACGCGATGGAGCCGGACGCCGCCTATCTCCCCACGCTCGTTATGCACGATTTCGACGCGGAACACCATACGCGGCACGCCCGCGAGCTCGGTGCGGAAGTAATCACCGTAGCGCACGAGATACACGAGCTCACCACGCGCGCCATCAAAGTACCAATGACCGGTCGGCAGGTTCTCGGGTGCGACGCCGCTGACCTCGCCGAGGTAGTTCTCGGGCTGCTCGGACAGCAGCCGCATTGGATTTGAGCCCGCGAGGTTCGCGATGCCATCGAGCTCACGATGCACGAGCCGGTCTGCGACCGCGAGTCCGAGCGCGCTGCGCAATCCGCCGACCACCGTCACGACGTTCGCGGCCTCGGCGTCGCCGCGCATCGGCAGCAGGCGGTCGAGCATCGTCACGTAGAGCACCACGACCAGCGTGATCGCGACGAGCATTTCCAGCATCGTAAACCCGGACTGTTTCCGCATCATCCCCCCCCTCGGACGGCCGTCGACAGGTCCCACATCGGCAGGAACACGCCGAGCGCGAGCACCAGCACCATCGCACCGATCGCGACGATGAGTATGGGTTCTATCAGCGTCGCGATACGGTCGATGTCGTATTCGACCTCACGTTCGTAGAAGCCGGCGACTTCTTCGAGCATGTCATCGACCTTACCCGTCTCCTCGCCGACGGCGATCATTTGCAGCACCAGCGGTGTGAACAGTCCGACGCCCGCGGAACTGCGCAGCAGGCTCTCACCACGTTCGACCCCGTTGCGCATCGTGAGGACGCGGCTGCCGAGATACTCGTTATC
>CAYODZ010000187.1:0-70777 GCA_964402835.1 uncultured Gammaproteobacteria bacterium
GATCAGCGTCTTGCCTAGGCCGACTTCACCCGTGACTTTGATGAACCCCTCGCCCGACCGCAGCGCCATCGTGAGCACATTGAGTGCGTCGTGATGGCTCGCGTACTCGAACCAGAAGTGGGTATCGGGCGTCAGCGAGAATGGCGGTTCCTTCAGCCCGAAGTGCTCGAGGTACATCGCGCGTCAGCGCCCGTCGGCGCGGTACCGTTCCTGCTGCGAGCCGATCTGCTCGCGCCAGGTGGACTCGTCAACGATGGTCGGTTGGAGCAGGATGACCAACTCGCTCTTGATTTCGCGCTGGCTGTTATGACGGAACAGCGCGCCGATGCCCGGGAGGCTACCGAGCCCCGGCGCCTGCGCGACTTGGTCGCGCGAAGAGCTGCGCATCAGGCCACCGATGACGACCACCTGACCGCTCCGGGCACGGACGATGGAGTCCGACTGACGCACGCTGCTGAAGGCGAGCGGAACACTCTCGGTGCGACCACTGACCGTGAATGTTTTCGTCTGGTCGGTGACTTCGCTGACGGTCGGCTGGATGTGCAGGATCACCTCCCCGGTCGCGCTGATCTGCGGCGTGACGTCCAACGCGATGCCCGAGAAGAACGGCGTCAACTGGATTTGGCTGCTGGTGTTGGTCGCGGTTCCGGTGGTCGTGTTGCTACCGATGCTCGTGACGAAGTACTCGTCGTTACCGACCTTGATCACCGCTTTCTGATTGTTCACCGCCGTCGTGCGGGGGCTCGACAGCACCTGCGCCTTACCCTGGGTCTGCAGGAGTTCGATGAACGCATCGAAGTCCTTCGTATCGATCCCGACCCCGAACACGCCGCCGAAGCCCTCGCTGTCCATATTGGGCGTCGGATTGCCGGATGACACCGGGATTTCGCGGCCGGCGAGCGGACTCACGCCATCGCTGAATAAATCGCGCCCACGCAGCACGCCGCCGGTGATGGTGCGCGTGCCGCTGCGGCCAATGGCGCCCCAATTGATCCCAGATTCAAAGCCGTCGCGGAGCTCAACCTCGATGACTTTCGCCTCGATGATCACCATGCGTTGCGCGCTCGCCTGCACCATGTCGATGTATTGGGCAGCGGAACGCAACTCCGCAGGCATTGCGCGTACCACCACTGTGCCGGTCTGCGGGTTAATGATCACACCGCGCCCTTCACCTTGCCCGACCATCGCTTCCAGCGTCGATTGGAGCAGCGGCCAGAAGTCGGCTTCGGACTCGGTCTCGACGCTCGAGCCGGACATCGTGCCCTGTGCGCCCATGCTCTGCTGGTTGCCCTGAACGCCGCCCGCCATTCCCGTCTGGTTCAGGCCGCCGGCGCCGCCGTAGCCGCCGAGACCGGGTTGCGGCGTTTCGGTCGATTGGCCACTTGAGATTCGGGTGCGCGAGCTGCCGCTGCGCTTCACGTTCAAGTAATTCACTTCGAACACGCGGCTGCGGACTTGTGATGGGAGCACCATGTATCCGGAGCGATTCTCCTGGTATTCAAATCCGTAGACGTCACGCGCGATGTCCATCACTTCCGGAATCGTGACGTTCTTGAGGCTCAGCGAAACTTCGCCGGTCACTTCCGGGTGGACGACCATGTTGTAGCGCGTTCCGCGGGCGAGACCCATGAAGAACGATCGCGCGCTCTGCCCGTTCACGTTCAGGTCGAACCGAGGCTCGACGTCCGGCGAGGGTTCCGCCTGCGTACCGCGGCTGGGCGGCAGCAACGCGTCGGTGACTTCCGACGGTGGCGTGGATGGCGGCGCTGAGGCAGCATGTGCATCCTCAAGCGCCTGGGCAATGTCGTCTCCCGCGACGGTACGCCGTTCGTCAGGGGCGGCGCACGCGAAAAGCACGAGTAGGAACGGCAAGAGCAATACGTTTCTCATCAGGTCAATCTCCTCCGGACGCGCGCTTGGGGTCGTCGCCGGTCAACGTCAATACAATCGCACCACTCGAGGTCTGGAGGCGCACAGAATAGGGGTCAATCGCGAGGACGCGCGCACCGCGCACCGCGCCGCCGACAGTCACCGTCTCGCCATTGATAACGGCAACACGCCGGTCGCTCGCAACAAGTGTCGATTGCAGAATCCACTTCGGCGCACTCACGCGGGCCGATTGCGGTCGCTGGATCGACGTTCGCTGCGTGGGGTCCGGCAACGCCTGCGCCGCCAGCACCGGCGATGCGACCATCAGCAATACGCTAATCTGCAGCGCCAGTACGCGTTTAGCCACCGATCACCCCCTCGCGTTCGCCGAGTGTATACACGATGATTCGTACGGTGCTGGACGGATGGTCCACGACTTCAAGCTCGACCGAGTCCCAGAAGAACTGCCAACGTAGGCGCTCAAGCGCCTGCAGATACTGCAGCGTGTCGAGGTAACTGCCGCGCACATGGACGGCAAGCCCGTGGCGGAAATACCCGGTCTCTTCCTCGTCCGCAATGATCGGCTCCGCCGGGAGCGTTTCCATACCGAGCAGGCGCAGTCGACCGGTCTGCCCGAGGACCGTTTCGAGCAATGCCGCCATTTCGCCGGGTGCAACGAGCTCGCGGGTCGCCTGGCGAAGCTCTGCGTCGAGTTCCAGCGCGCGCGTGCGCAATTCTGCGAGTCGACGACGCGATTCCTGTTCGGTGTTGCCACCTTGTTGCGCGGCGAGCAGCTGTATCGACTGCGACAGTTCGGCAAGCTGGCTCGCAACCGCAGCGATTTGGCTTCGCCGCGCTTCCTCGAGCGCATTCGCCGGCCGCATCAGTAGGCCGTCCCACAGGGCCCAGATCACCGCAAACACGGCGATCGCGATCATCGCGCGTTCGCGCAGCGACATCGCATCGATCCGCGCGAAGACGACGGCAACTTGCGGTGGTAGGTTCATGGCAAACGCTCCAGCGCGGTCGTCGCACTGAATTCAATCGGCGCATCCGCGGCTTCGCCGCGCGACAGCTGCAGTTGCGCGAACACGGTTTCAGCGAACGCAGATTCCTTCCCAATCCGTGACAGGTAACGCGGCACGAGTTCACCGGCTTCGGCCGCACCACTCATTGCAAACCCGTCGTCGCGCACTTCGACGCGGGTCAGCCAGAGACCGTCGATTCTGTGCTGCGCGAGGGCGACAAAATGCGTCGAAAAGCCCCGAGTGTTACCCACGCTGCGCGTTTGGAATGCACGCAGCAGTCGCTGTTTCTGGGTTGTCTCTCGCTCCGCCTCGCGAAGCTGGTCCAAGATCAACCGTGAGCGTGGATGCGCCGCGGTTTGTTCTGACAGTGCCTGCAACTGCATCATCGACGCGGTGCGCTGCGCTTCGAGCCCATCGATGTCGTCGCCGAGCGATGCGACTTGCCAACGCGCATATCCATAAATCAGGAGCAATCCGACCACAAAGAGGCCGGCTGCCTGGGCGATGGTGACGGCCGAGAAGATTTTCCGCTGTGTGCGGAAAATCGGTTGATACAGGTTGATTTGCTGGCTCACAGAACCGTCTCTTCGAATCGGAGCGCTGCGCCCACTGCGGTCAGGCAACGCGCCTGCGTTGCCAGATCCGGCAGTGTCGCGCTCGGGAAGAGCCGCATCAGGTCCAGGTCGTGCGTGCGCAGATTAAGGTTCGCTTCAAGATAACGCGTGAGGTAAGGCATCGGCGGCGCACACGGCGCGACCAGCATCTCACCGAGCGGGGGTAGCGCGAAGTGCGAGTCGTAGTAGTCGAGCGAGCGTTGAATCTCGAGCGTGACTTGCTCTAGCAGCGAAATGAGCGACTCGCCGAAGTCGCCGTTGTCAGGGTCGCCGGATTGCGCCGCGCTGAACAAGTGGTTCGTGCCGATTTCGATGCGCCGCGAGAGATAAAGCTCGTCTTCCCGAACGAGCAGAATGAGCCCGTAGTCGGCGCCGAACCAGAGCAGGCACGTGCCACGCCGGTCCTGGTCGGCCAACGCGGCAATGTTCCGTAGCGCGAGCTCCTCGACGTCAATCGCCGTGAGCTCGAGCCCGGCGTCTTCAATTTGGTCGATGCGCGATCGGACGCGCGCGCTACGCGCCGCGACAACATACATCATGCGTGCGCGACCGCGATCCTGGCCGGGTATTTCAACGACGTCGACGACGGCGTCGTCGATATGGAAATCAATCAAGTCTTTGATGCGCCAGCGGATTGCGGCGCGCAGTTCGCTCGACTCCACGTCGGGCGCTTCGACGAGTAACAACTGGTAATCGCCGGCATTAAGTAGGGTGGTACATCGGGTGTTTGCCGACCCCGTTGCGGACAAAGTCTCGCGCAACGCCTCGGCCGCGTTGCTGCCGTCGTGCGGGTGAAATTCGCAAGCCAGTAATTGAGCCCCGAGTGTCGGATCGGTGTGGATAGCGGCGATGCCGATACCGTCGTCGGCGAACGTAATCGCGGTCAGCGCATCACGACCCTTTTTGCGCTTGAATAGCTGGTACAGAGCAAGCCTCCTGCGGATGCTCTCGTTCGGCTAACGCCGAGTCCCCACTCCCCACCGCCGCCCTAGTTCCCCAAGCGCCGGCCCCTATTGCTCCTTTATCCCAAAACAGACTACACAGGGTGTAAGGGCTTGTAAATAAAAGTTATCGGGCGGAATGGCAACCGACGGTCGCGCGACTGGCATCGAGCGAACCGATGAGTTCGGAGACGTGGTTCATGCGGTGGCGGGTCAGGTAGTCGGCGATGCCGGCGCTGATGCGGGTGCAGGCGAGGGGGTCATAGAACAAACCGGTGCCGACGCCGACCGTCGTCGCGCCCGCAATCAGGAATTCGAGCGCATCGTTCGCGGTCACGATGCCGCCCTGGCCGATGATCGGGATGCCGTGCGGTTTCGCGACTTGATACACCTGCCACACCTTCAAGAGTGCGACGGGTTTGATGGCGGGCCCAGACAGTCCGCCTTGTACGTTACCGATCACAGGGCGCCGCAATTCCGCGTCGATCGCCATCCCCGTCAGCGTGTTGATGACCGCGAGGCCATCGGTCCCGGCCTCGATGCAGCGTTGCGCGCTGTACGCGATGTCGGTCTGGTTCGGAGATAGCTTTGTAATCAATGGCTTACGTGTGGCCTTGCGACAGGCCTCGACGACACGCGCCGACATGTCGGGGTCGTTGCCGAACTGGACGCCGCCTTCTTTTACATTCGGACAGCTGATGTTGATCTCGATGGCGTCAATCGGCGAGTCGTCGAAGCGACGGGTGACCTCGATGTACTCGTCGATCGTTGAGCCCGAGACGTTCGCGATGAAGCGCGTCTCCGAAAAATCGAGCGTCGGCAGAATCTTGTCGACGACGTGGGCCGCGCCGGGATTCTGCAGGCCAATCGCGTTCAGCATGCCCATCGGCGTTTCATAGACGCGGTGCGGTGGGTTGCCGAGGCGCGCGGCACCGGTCGTGCCCTTCAGGACGATGGCCCCGGCATGCGCGTTCGAGAAGCCCTCGACGCGCGTATACTCCTCGCCGAATCCGACGCAGCCCGACAGCAACACAATCGGGTTCGTCAGTTTCAACCCGCAAAAGTCGGTCGCGAGCGGCGAGGCCTCGTTATGTTTCATGTTGTCCTTTACCAACCGGAAATCCCCCCGAACACGGGCAATATCATACGCCTGTGCGCGAACACGGGCGCCGACTTGCACCTCGTCCATCCGCTCGGCTTCGAACTCGATGAGCCGCGCTTGCGCCGTGCGGGTCTTGATTACCGGGAGTGGACCCGAATCCATGAGCATCGCGATCTCGCCGCGTGCATCGCAGCGCTCGGCGACCCGCGCGTGGTCGCGTTCTCGTCAAAGGGCGGGACGCCATTCCAGGAATTCAAATTCGCGCCGGGTGACGCGCTGCTGTTTGGCCCCGAAACGCGCGGCTTGCCAGATGCGGTGACCGCACCGCTGCCTCCATCGCAGGTGTTGCGCTTGCCGATGGTGGCCGGGAACCGGAGCTTGAATCTTTCCAATGCGGTGGCGGTCGCCGTCTACGAAGCCTGGCGCCAACACGGCTACTCGGGCAGCCTCTAATCCCCGCGGCCGCGACGCCTTGGCGGCGGCCTGCTACGACGGCCGGACCGAACTCGCCGCTGCCGCTTCCCTCGACTGCGCGGCTGATTGACTGCTGCCTTGGGTGACCGGTTCTACCGCGGCAACTCTGTAAGGCGCTTTCGATTGAAGGGCTTACCCACGGTCGTCTCGGTCGCTCCCGGCGAGTTGTCCGTCCGCTCCGCTGGCCGGCTGAGGCATTGCTGCCAAGGTTGGCTGTGTCAGGTGGGAGCGACGCTCCGCGTCGCGATTGGGGTCACTCGGCCTTAGGTTCGCGTGCCATCAGCGCCTGAAACGCGTCGCGCGGCGCGACGCCACCGTTCGCGACCGCATCGACCTGCACGGCAATCGGCATCTCGATGCTGAGCTGCTGCGCGAGCCGCACGGTTTCAGCCGCTGCGCTGATGCCCTCGACGACTTGTCGGATTTCGCGTTCGGCGGTCGCGCGGTCGGCGCCACGGCCGAGTGCGAGGCCGAATCTTCGGTTGCGGGACTGATCGTCGGTACACGTGAGCACCAAGTCCCCGATGCCCGCGAGACCGAGAAAGGTCTCCTGCCGCCCACCGAGTGCGATCCCGAGTCGGACAATTTCCGATAGTCCGCGGGTGATCAGCGCGGCGCGTGCATTCGCGCCAAAGCCGAGCCCGTCCGACAGCCCCGCGGCGATGGCGAGGACGTTCTTCACGGCACCACCGACTTCGACACCGATGACGTCATCGCTGGAGTAAGTTCGGAAGCGTCCATGGTGTAAGGCTCGCGTCAGCGCGGATGCGAAATCCGCGTGCTTGGTCGCGGCGACAATCGCGGTCGGCAGGTCGGCGGCGACTTCGGCCGCGAACGTCGGTCCCGACAATACGGCGGTCGGTACCGAATCACCGAGAACTTCAGCGGCGACCGCGTGTGGCAGCGTTCCAGTGCCGGGTTCAAAGCCTTTGACCGCGTAGGCGACGCGGGCGTCGGGCTGTAAGTGTGGTGCGATGCGTTCGAGCGTTTCGCGGAACGCATGCGACGGCACGGCGATGATGAAGTCGCGCACACCAGTGCACGCAGCGTGAAGGTCCGCGGTCGGTTCGAGCGCGTCGGGAAAACGGGCGCCGGGTAGGTATCGCGCATTCTCGCGCGCCGTCGCCATCGCACCCATCTGGACCGAGTCCCGGCCCCATAACCGGGTGTCGCCTGCCCTCGCGAGTTGCATCGCGAGCGCGGTGCCCCAAGAGCCCGCGCCGATGACCGCGATCGGCGGGGTGGTCAGTGGGCGCTGCCCGCCGTGGGGTCGGCCGGCGGCGTGATGCCTGCGCCGGCGGCCTTCGCCGCACGGTTCTGCTGGTAGAACTGCTCAAAGTTCACGAGCGGCAGCATCACCTGCGTAAAGCCGGCGTGCATCGACATGGTCGAAATCGCTTCGCGGGCGTACGGGTACAGCTGTGTTGGTGTCCACGCGCCGAGCAGGTGGTCGAGGTCGTCTCCCTCGACACCGGTGATGTGCAACAAGCCCGCCTGTTGAACCTCGATGAGGAACATTGTCTGCTCGCCCATCATCGCCTTCGCGGACAGCGTCAAGGTGACCTCGTAATGATCGCTGTCGCCCTTACGGTGCGTGACGTTCACTTCGAGCTTGAACTGCGACTCGCCGGTCGCGGTGAAAATGCCCGGCGTGTTCGGCGACTCCAGCGACGCATCGCGCAAGTAAGTGCGCAACAGGTTTGCGGTTTGTTTCGGTGCTTCTGCCATCACTTGCTTCCTTCGTTGATCAATGGGTCGAGCTTGCCCGCGCGTTCCAGCGCATACAAGTCGTCGCAACCCCCAATATGGTGGTCGCCGATAAAAATCTGCGGCACGGTGCGGCGGCCGCTGCGCTGCATCATTTCCTTACGCCGCTCGGGGTCGCTGTCGACGCGGACGTCTTCGAACGCGACGCCCTTCTGCTCGAACAACTGCCGTGCGCGTGAGCAATAGCCGCAAAAACCGGTGCTGTAGATGGTGACAGCCGCTGTCATTTCGCCAGCGGCATGCCCGCCGACTGCCAGGCTGCGAGGCCGCCATTCAACTGATAGACGCGTTTGCAGCCGCCGCGCACCAACTGTGCCGCAACGCGCGCGGAGGTCGCGCCGTTTTCGTCGTAAACGATTAGCGCACTGTCCGCATACTTCCCGAGGTCCTGATCGGCGATCGAGTCTGCCGGCAGGCTCACCGCGTTGATGATGCGTCCCTGCTTGTAAGCGTCACGCGGTCGGACGTCGAGCACCACGGCATCATCGTGGTTGATGAGGCGCGGCGCGTCAGCGGCATCGACGCTCTGATAGCCGCGCGTTGCATTGCGCAGCTCGAACGCGACAATCAGCCCGAGCAGCGCCGCAGCGGACGCCGTCAGGAACGGATGATTCGAAATGAACTCGAGATACTGGGACATTGGCCGGCACATTGTAATGTAAAATGCGCGCATGCCGAACCGCCCCCGACCAATCGTCCTGGTCATCCTTGATGGCTGGGGCCACAGCGAAACCCTCGAACACAACGCCATCAAGGCCGCGAATACGCCCTTTTGGCGCCAGTTGTGGCGCGATGCGCCGCACACACTCATCGACACCTCCGGCGATGCCGTTGGTCTCCCGGCCGGCCAAATGGGTAATTCCGAGGTCGGCCACCTGAATATCGGCTCTGGGCGTGTCGTTTACCAAGAGCTCACGCGCATCGGTTTGGCCATCGAAGACGGCACTTTTAACGATAATCCTGCGCTCGTTGCGGCCGTCGACGGCGCAACGAAGGCCGGTGGCGCGGTGCATGTGTTTGGGTTGCTGTCGCCCGGTGGCGTGCATAGCCATGAAGACCATCTTTTCGCGATGGTCGAGCTCGCGGCACGTCGCGGCGCGCAGCGCATCAACGTGCATGCGTTCCTCGATGGCCGTGATACACCGCCGCGAAGCGCACTCGAGTCGGTCGAGCGGCTCGAGGCCGTATGTTCCCGTTTCAATGGCGCGCGCATCGCATCGTTGTGTGGACGTTATTACGCGATGGACCGCGACAAGCGATGGGACCGCGTGCGGCTTGCGTACGACATGCTGACGCTGGGCGTTGCGTCATACACCGCCCCGGATGCAGCCGCTGCGCTCTCCGCGGCGTATGCGCGCGACGAATCCGATGAGTTCGTGAAGCCGACGCTCATCGGCGAGCCCGCGCCGGTCGTGGACGGCGACGCAGTGGTGTTCATGAATTTTCGGGCCGACCGCGCGCGCCAATTGACGGCGGCATTCACGCAGCCCGCGTTCGATGGTTTCCAGCGCACGCGTTGCCCCGCGCTCGCGGCATTCGTCACGCTGACGGAATACCAGCAGGACTTCGACTGTCCGGTTGCATATCCGCCAGCCGCGCTGTCGAACGTGCTCGGCGAGTACGCCGCAGCGAATGGCCTCCGGCAGTTGCGCATTGCGGAGACCGAGAAGTACGCGCATGTGACGTTCTTCTTCAACGGCGGGCGGGAAGACGAATTCGAGGGCGAAGACCGTGTGCTCGTGCCGTCACCGCGCGTCGCGACGTACGACCTGAAGCCGGAAATGAGCGCGCCTGAGCTCACCGACCGCCTTTGCGATGCGATCCGATCGGGTACGTACGACCTCATTATTTGCAACTACGCGAACGCGGACATGGTCGGCCATACCGGTGTGTTCGCAGCGGCGGTCGCGGCCGTTGAAGCCATCGACGCGAGCCTCGCACGCATTGCGGACGCGCTGAGCGAGGCGGGCGGCGAAATGTTGATTACCGCGGACCACGGCAACGTTGAGCAGTTGCACGATGCGGAAACTGGGCAAGCGCATACCGCGCATACGACCAATCTCGTGCCGCTTGTTTACTTCGGGGCGCGCGCCGTCGAGATGACGGGCACCGGCGTCCTCTCGGACGTTGCGCCGAGTCTGCTGGTGTTGCTGGGCATGCCACAGCCGAAAGAGATGACGGGTAAGGCGCTTCTGCGGGTCGTGAGTGGCTGAGCGGAAAAATCTTGGCGCGAAGGCGCCGCTCCGACACTTGCCGCTACTCGTGATGCTGGTAATCCTCGGTTTGCCGTCGGCGGCGGGCGCGCAGTCCGACGAAGCGGCGCAGCGAGCGGCCGAGCTCGAGCAACTGCGCGAGCGCATCCAATCGTTACGCTCGACGCTCGATGCCGACCTCGGCCGGCGCGATAATGCGCGCGCGGCACTGCGCGATAGCGAACAGACCGTTGCAAGGCACGCTGCAATTCTGCGGGATATCGAGCAACGGCTCGGCGACGGGCGCGCGCGGCTGCAAGCCATTGCAGCTAATCGTGCGCAGCGGACGCGCGAACTCGACCGCGAACAGGCATCGCTCGCCGGCCAACTTCGCGCCGCGTACGCACTCGGCCGCCAGGAGCGTCTGAAGCTGATGCTGAACCAGCAGGATCCAGCTGCCGTCGGGCGGACGCTCGTTTATTACGATTATCTGAACCGCTCGCGCGTCGCACGCATCGACCGCGTTGCGGGCTTGCTTGAGGAGATTTCCGCGCTCGAAGTCCAGGCGGCAGCAGAGCAAGCCGCACTCGCCGCCGCGCAGAACGAGGAACGGCGTGCGCTTGACGCGTTTGCACGCACGCGCGATGAGCGCGCCGCAGTCATTGCGGCCATCGAACGCGAGGTACGCGACCGTGGGCAGCGGCTGCAGCGCTTGGAAGCCGATGAGCAGGCGTTATTGAAATTGCTCGAATCGCTTTCGAACTTGCTCGCTGACGTGCCGGACGAGCTCGGCGCAGGCGGAGATTTCGCGGCACTCCGCGGTGGACTCGGCTGGCCCGCGCGCGGCGGCACGCTGACGCGGTTTGGTGAGCGCCGCGATGGTGCGCCGCGCTCCCGCGGAATGTTGATTGGCGCGCCGGCCGGCACCGACGTGCGTGCGATTGCGTATGGCCGCATCGCCTGGGCGGGCTGGATGCCACACTATGGCAATCTACTCGTGCTCGATCACGGAAACGACTACTACACACTGTACGGACATAACCAGACGCTGTTGCGGGAAGTCGGAGAGTGGGTTCGTGCCGGCGATGTGATTGCACAAGTCGGCGACAGCGGCGGGCAGCCGCAGCCGGCGTTGTATTTCGAGCTCCGCAAAGGTCGTACACCACTGAACCCCCAGCAGTGGCTTGCGCGCGCGAACTGATTAAGAGGCTGACATGCACCGATTATTGATAACGATCATCCTGCTCTGTGCTGTGGCCTCCCCCGCGGGTGCTGAGTCGGTCCCGCTGCACGAGCTTCGCATGTTTGTCGAGGTCATGGAGCGCATCAAGTCGGACTACATCGAGGAGGTTGATGACGCGACGCTCATGCGGCACGCGATTCGCGGGATGCTGCGCGGCCTCGACCCGCATTCGGATTACCTGAATGAGGAGGGCTGGTCGGACATCGAAACGCTCACCACCGGCCGATACGAAGGCCTCGGTATTGAGGTGATCGTCGATGAAGGCCTACTTAAGGTTGTGGCGCCCATCGACGGCGGGCCGGCGAAAGCGGCAGGCGTGCGTCCCGGCGATACGATTTTGCGCATCGACGACACCGTTGTGCAGACACTCGAAGGCGCCGATGCCATCCGTTTGCTCCGTGGCCCGGCTGGAAGTGCAGTGAAGCTGCAGCTCGACCGGGACGGCGTCGAGGCACCGTTCACGCTCACGCTTAAGCGCGCAAACATCGCGCTCACGAGTGCGCGCGGCATGCTGTTCGATGAGCGGTTTGCGTATCTGCGTTTGTCGGTTTTCAACGAGAACACCGGCGCCGAGGCGCTGAAGGAGTTCGACCGGCTCGCAGGCTTTTCACAGGGTATCGACGGCGTCGTGCTCGACTTACGTAGTAATCCAGGTGGCGTCCTTGAGGCTGCAGTCGCGGTCGCGGATCTGTTTCTTGAGGAGGGGCTGATCGTGCGTGCAGCAGGCCGGACGCCGGCCGCGCGTTATGAGCGCCGCGCGACCGACGGCGACATCATCGACGGTCGTCCGATGGTTGTGCTGATTGATGGTGGGTCGGCATCGGCATCCGAGATTGTCGCGGGGGCGCTGCAGGACCATCAGCGGGCGGTCGTGATGGGCGAGCAGAGTTTTGGCAAAGGGCTGGTGCAGAGCGTGCTCGCGCTCGGGCCCGACCAAGGGATCAAGCTGACGACCGCGCGATATTTCACGCCGTCGGGGCGATCGATCAATGCGGTCGGCATCACGCCAGACGTCGAAGTGGATGCCACGGCGGCGACGGATCCCAACGACGACTATTCGCTGAAAGAAGCGCTGAACTTGTTACGCGGCATGCGCATCATGCACGCGCGCGCGGGTCGATGA
Source organism: uncultured Gammaproteobacteria bacterium (assembly GCA_964402835.1). Lineage (GTDB taxonomy): Bacteria > Pseudomonadota > Gammaproteobacteria > Natronospirales > JAIVGZ01 > JAIVGZ01. The sequence goes on from CAYODZ010000187.1 coordinate 12,354, forward strand.
ACCCACTTGCCGCGACAGTGCTCGCGGTGGCGCTCGCGGCAACGCCGCGTATCGCAATCATCATCGACGACATCGGCGACCGTGAGGCGGAGGGCGTACGCGCGACGATGCTAGATGGACCCGTCGCACTCGCATTCCTTCCACATGCGCCGTACACAGCAACGCTGGCCGAGCGCGCGCACGCGCAGAACAAGGAAGTCATGTTGCACCTGCCATTGCAGGCGCTCAGTGGCAAAGACCTCGGGCCTGGCGCAATCACGCTAGATACCGGCGAAGCCGAGTTCAGTCGCGTGCTCGCCGCGGGTCTCGCATCGGTCCCGCACGTCACCGGCGTCAATAACCATATGGGCAGCTTGCTCACGCGCCATCCGGGCCACATGGCGTGGCTGATGAACGAACTCAACGCACGCACGCCGTTGTTCTTCGTCGATAGCTACACGGCGGTGGAGAGTGTCGCATTCCCGCTGGCAACGGAGGTCGGGGTCCCAGCGATTCGGCGCGATGTCTTCCTCGATACGGACCCTTCGCCCGAGCAAGTCGCATTCCAGTTCGAGCGCTTGTTGAAACTGGCGCGTGCAGAGGGTTCCGCGCTGGGCATTGGGCACCCGTATCCGGCGACGCTCGAATTGCTTGAGCACGAACTGCCGCGCCTCGCCGCGGAGCACGGCGTCGAGCTCGTCACCGTGCGTGAGTTGATCGCTTACCGCAGCAGCGCGTATCCGAACGCCGCGACACCGCCGACGCCGACCAAGTAGCCGAGCCCCTCAAGGTCCGCACCGAGCAGGATCGCCGCAGCGATCACGAGCCCCGCGCCGACAATGGCGACTGCACGCCGTCGACTCCCAATGTTCATTTCGTCGTGCCAGCGGTCGAACTGCGCGGAGTGCCACTCCATTGATGTGCGGTGCTCGGAGAACTCCTCGAGCGCACGGGCCGCAAGCCGAGGCAGGTGGAGCAGCGCACGGATGTTCTCCGGTAGATGCTCGCGCCATTCGCGGTAGGCGGCGGTGACACCGAGTTGCTCTTGCATCCAGTTTTCGAGATACGGCTTCGCGGTCGCCCAGAGGTCGAGGTCTGGGTAGAGTTCGCGCCCGAGCCCCTCGATGTTCAGCAGGGTTTTCTGCAGCAGCACGAGCTGGGGCTGCACTTCCATGTCGAAGCGGCGCGCGGTCTGGAACAAGCGAATCAATAACAGCCCGAACGAAATCTCTTTGAGCGGTCGGTGAAAAATCGGCTCGCACACCGTGCGAATCGCGCTCTCGAATTCGTCAACGCGCGTGCCTGCCGGCGCCCAGCCAGACTCGACGTGCAATTCCGCGACGCGACGGTAATCGCGGTTGAAGAACGCCAAAAAGTTTTCGGCGAGATAGCGTTGGTCTTCCGGGTTCAGGGTGCCGACGATGCCGAAGTCGATCGCGAGCCAGCGCGCATGCTCAGGGTCGGTGACGTCAACGAAGATGTTCCCTGGGTGCATGTCCGCGTGGAAGAAGTTGTGACTGAACACCTGCGTGAAGAAGATTTCAACGCCGTCTTCCGCGAGTTGCTTCAGGTTCACGCCGGCGGCGCGCAGCGCCGCCATATCGTTGACCTGGATACCCGAGATGCGTTCCATGACCATGACGCTGCGGCGCGTGAGGGGCCAGAAAATGTTCGGCACGCACAGCAACGGGGAGTTCTCCCAATTCCGGCGTAGGTGCGCGGCATTCGCGGCTTCGCGCATCAGATCAAGCTCGTCGTGGAGCGTCTTTCCGAACTCATCGACGACGGCGACCGGCCGCAGCCGCCGTCCGTCCTGCCAGTACCGCTCAGCCGCTTGCGCGATGAGGCGCATCAGCTCGACGTCCTCGCGAATGTGCTTCTCGACGTTGGGCCGCAAGACTTTGACCACTACCTGCGTGCCGTCGTGCAACTCGGCGGGGTGGACCTGCGCAATCGATGCCGAGGCGAGCGCGGTTTCATCGAATTTTGCGAACAGCGTGTCTACGGGTTCACCGAGGGCGCGTTCGATTTCCGCACGCGCAAGCGCACCGGGGAACGGCTCGACACGGTCCTGCAACAGCGTGAGCTCGGCGGCGATGTCTGCGGGCACGACGTCGGGGCGTGTCGACATCATCTGGCCGAACTTCACGAATATCGGGCCGAGTTCCTGTAGCGCAAGGCGGATACGCTGTCCGCGTGGCAGGCGGTCTGCGCGACGCCAATTCCACGGCATCAAGTAGAGCATCCACCGAACCGGGCGGAAGAAATGCGTACTCAGTATCAGTTCGTCGAGGCCGTACTTCACCAAGACCTGCTGGATGCGAACTGCGCGCGCGATTTGTCTCGGCGAGATCATTCGTGTGAGCGCCGCTCGGAAACCAGTGATTCGAAGCGCGCGGCCGCGCGCTCGACGTCGTCGCGCACTTCGTCCACTGCGCCGACAAAGGTCTGGACCTCGGCTTGAGTCGGCAGCGTACGCGCCTCGTACTGCAAGTACTCGCCCGCCATGCCTGCGAGCGAGTTCACGCTGTCGCGGCCGAACGAGGCGACAGCGCGGAACGCGCGACCGAGTTGGTGTGCTGGCACGTCGCCAATGAGCGCGGCGAGGCGCTCGTCTGGGTCGAAGCGCACACGGCGAAACAGCGCGCGCACCGAATGCGCGAGTTCTGCGTCACCACTAATCATCAGACGCGGTGGCGGCGTTTGCGTACCGCGCGCCATCCTGAGCAGATCGGCGCTCGTCGCCGCGATTCTGACGTCCGGCGCGTCGGACGTCGCGAGCATGACGCTGATGCCCGTCTCGTGTGGGCGCAGGCACAACTCGGTGTCGAGGTCGGTGACCTCAACCGCGATGCACCGTCCTGCGAGCGCGGCGCAGTCGGCGCGCACCTCCGGCGTGTCCTTGATCCAGAAGTCGAATGCGGCTTGGAGCAGCCGCTGGATCGGCTCGGGCGCAGTCACAGCCGAAAGCCGCGGTGCGCAGCGACGATGCCGCCGTTGAGGTCGTGCCAATCGCAGCGCTCGAACCCCGCTGTCTCCATCATCGTGCGGAGGGTCGGCTGGTCCGGGTGCATGCGAATGGATTCCGCGAGATAGCGGTAGCTGTCGGCGTCACCGGCAATCAGTTTGCCCATACTCGGCAGCACTTTGAACGAATACAAGTCATACAGCGGCGCGAGTCCGGGCAAGGTCGGCGTCGAGAACTCGAGCACAACGGCACGACCACCCGGCCGCAGTACGCGATGCATTTCGCGCAGCGCGGCGTCTTTGTCGGTGACGTTGCGCAGACCGAACGCAATGATGATGGCATCGAACGAGCTGTCCGGGAACGGCAGTGTCTGCGCGTCCGCCAACACGAACTCTACGTTACCCACGATGCCGAGGTCGGCGAGTCGACGGCGGCCGCGTTCGAGCATTCCCTCGTTGATATCGGAAACGACGACCTTGCCGCCCGAGCCGACGGCCGGGGCGAGCAGGCGCGCGAGGTCACCGGTGCCGCCCGCCAGATCCAGGATCGATTGCCCGGGCCGGACGTTCAGTAGGCCCATTGCGAAACGCTTCCACAGCCGGTGGATTCCGAACGACATCAGGTCGTTCATCAGATCGTAGCGGTCGGCGACGGAATCAAACACGGCGCGCACGCGGCGCGCCTTGTCTGCGCGCGGCACCTGCTCGAAGCCAAAATCAGTGCTATCCATCCGCTGAGTTTACCGCCTTGACGCGCCCGCGGCCTCCAGCCTTTCCAGGTATTCGCGCCAAAGGCGGTCCTGGTCGCGCCCGAGTTCCGCGAGCGTCGTCCAAGAATAGAGACCGGAATCGTGGCCGTCATCGAACACCAGCCGGACCGCGTAGTTGCCAACGGGCTCGATCGCGCGGATACCCACGCCCTGTTTACCGGTCTCGAGTTTCATCGGGCCGCCGTGGCCGCGCACTTCGGCCGACGGGGAATAGACGCGTAGATACTCTGCGGGCAACACGTGACTTACGCCATCGGCAAACGTGACCACGAGCGTGCGGTCGGCCTTGTTATAGCGGAGCTCGGTTGGCGTCACCGGCGTTTCGCGCGCGGATGGGCCGCGTCATACACCTGCGCGAGGTGTTGGAAATCGAGGTGCGTGTAAATTTGCGTGGTTTTGATGTCCGCGTGTCCGAGCAACTCTTGGACGGCCCTTAAATCGCCGCTCGACTCGAGTAGGTGCGTCGCGAACGAATGGCGGAGCATGTGGGGGTGCACGTGGCGGTCGATGCCTTGCTGCTGCGCCCAGAACGTGAGTCGTCCCTGCACCACGCGCGGGCTGATGCGCGCGCCACGCTTGCCGACGAACAAGGCTGTTTCCGTCGCGCCCGCGAGTTTTGCGCGCACCGTGAGCCACGCTTTGACCGCGGCCCGCGCGGGCGTGCCGACGGGCACGATACGCGTCTTGTCGCCTTTGCCGGTGACACGCACCTGCGCATCGGCGAGGTCGACATCGCCGAGATCGAGCGAGCACAACTCGGCGAGGCGCAAACCCGACGAATAAAACAACTCGAGCATGGCTCGGTCACGCACGGTTTCGACCGAGTTGCCCTTGATGTCCAACAGCCGGCCGACTAGGTCGGCATCGAGAACAGCAGGAAGATGGCGCGCCGGTTTCGGTGTGCGGACGTCGAGTGCGGGGTTATGGCCGAGTTCGCCCTCGCGGATCAACCAACTACAGAACGTCCGGACGGCGGACAACCGGCGGCGAAGGCTCGCGGGCGACGATCCACGCCGGTGCTGTTCTGCAACAAACGCACGCACGTGGTGCACCGTGAGATCGCGCCATTCGGCGATTTCGTGCGCGCCGCAATAGCGGAGGAGCGTGTTTAGGTCGCTGCGGTAAGCGTCTGCGGTGTGCGCCGACAGCCGGCGCTCGTGGATGAGGTGGCGGTCGATGAAGCGGTCGACCGCCGCCCCGAGGTCGGCGGGCATCAGCCCTGGCGGCTGGTCAGCGCGAGGCCGACGAGCACGCCCATGCGCGCGAGGTACACGGTACCCATCGTAGGATTAAATTGATCCGGTCGACGGCTACCGACGCCGAGGATGCCGTGTTCCGCACGCTCGCCGAGTGGCACGAGCGCTGCCGATGCAATATCGCCGGCACGCTCGCCGAACAGGAACTCAAGCTGGGCGGTTTTCAGTTTGCCGAGGACCGGCCGGCCGGCCTCTAAAAAGCCTGCAAAATGCTCGGTCATCGCCGGGTCGTTGCGGTCAAGGGTGCGTGCGGGCGCGGGCACCGACGCGTCGAACGCGCACAGTGTCACTTCGTCGGCGCCGAAGCCGTCACGCAGCTGCTCGAAGACCGTTTGCACGACGCGCTCGGCATCGGTCGCCTCGAACAAGCCGACCGTCAGGCGCTGCATGCGTTCCATTAATTGGTCGTTGGAGCGGGCGACCTCGACCAGATCGACGAGTTTGCGTTCGAGCTGACGATTTTGCTGGCGTAGGATCGTCATCTGACGCTCGACGAGCGAGACCGCACCCCCGGTCGGGTGCGAGATGCGCATCTGCGCGAGCAGATCGGCATAGCCTTCGAAAAATTCAGGATGGTTCTGTAGGTACTGGGCGACGGCTTCATCGTCGATGGCCGCCTCGGTAAATCCCCGTTTACGCTGTGTGCTCATGCGTAGTCCCCACGAAATACCTCGACCGCGGGACCGGTCATCCACACCGGGTCGCTGTCGTCGCCGGACCAGCTTATCACGAGGCGGCCGCCGGGAAGGTCGACGTTGACCGTGTCGTCGAGTTCATCCCAGACACGGCCGACGCTCACTGCCGCGCAGGCACCGGTGCCGCAGGCGAGTGTCTCACCGGTGCCGCGCTCGAACACGCGCAACCGGATGTGATTGCGCGTGACGACCTCCATGAAGCCGACGTTTGCGCGATCGGGGAAGCGCGGGTGGCGTTCGAGGCGCGGCCCGAGTTCAGCGACCGGCGCGCGTCGCACGCTCGCGACCGCGAGCACGAGATGGGGATTGCCCATCGAGACGGCACCGACGCGCTGCGGCGCGCCGTCGAGCTGTAGCTCATAAGCCGGCGCGCGTGCGTCGGCATCGAACGGAATTTCGTGCGGCTCGAAACGCGGCGGCCCCATATCGACGGTAATCTGGCCATCCTCGAGCAGACGAGTGCGTACGAGGCCGCCGGGACTCTCGAGGCGAATCTCTGCGCCGCGCGCATGGCCACGTGTCGCGAGCCATTGCGCGATGCACCGCACGCCGTTGCCGCACTGGCCAGCCGGGCCGCCGTCCGCGTTGAAGACGCGGTATTTGAAGTCTGCATCGGGCACCGTGGCGGGCTCGAGAACGAGGATTTGGTCGCAACCGACACCGCTCCGGCGGTCGGCAAGGCCCCGCATCCAGTCGGCATCGTGCGGGCTGGTCGCGCCTTGGAGGTGGTCGAGCACGACAAAGTCATTGCCGAGGCCGTGCATCTTCGTAAAGGGGACTCCCATTAACTGTTGCCGTCCTTCAAGGCCGACAAATCAACTAGTGGCAAACCATCTCGATACAGGCAGCGGTCCATGACGACAAAGACCCCCGCCGCCTCGGCGCGCCGGGCCGCGGCGTGGTCGATCACCCCGTCTTGCAGCCAGACGGCCGGTAGGCCGAGCCGCACCACGTCATCGATGATGCCCGGCACATGCTCCGACGCGCGGAACACGTCGACCAAATCGACCGGTTCGTCGATCTCGTCGAGGGACGCGCGCACCGGTTCGCCGAGAATCGTACCGCCGCCGGGCCGAACCGGAATGATCCGGAACCCGGCGTCCTGCATCGCGCGGGCGACACGGAAACTCGGGCGTGACTCGTCGGGCGACAGACCGAGGACCGCGATGGTACGGACATTCTGAAGGCGCGCCGCGATCGCATCACGGCTTGGGTTCGTGAACTCGCTCATGGGTGCCGATTGTGCCATGACGTGTTCGCTTATACTTGAATGATAATGAAGTACGGGGATTTGCGGGATTTCATCGGGCTGCTGGAGCGGCGCGGCGAGCTGAAACGCATCAGCGCCGCGGTTGACCCGTGTCTCGAGATGACGGAAATCTGTGATCGAACGCTGCGGGCCGGTGGGCCTGCACTGCTGTTCGAAAATCCGGTCGGACACACCGTGCCTGTGCTCGCGAACTTGTTCGGGACGCCCGAGCGTGTTGCGCTCGCGATGGGCGAGGAATCGGTCGACGCGCTGCGTGAAGTCGGCAAGGTCCTCGCCGCGCTGCGCCAGCCCGACGCACCGACCGGCATGAAGGATGCGTGGTCCAAACTTCCAGTCTTCAAGCGCGTGCTCGACATGGCGCCGAAGGAGCGGTCCAGTGCGCCGTGCCAGGACGTCGTCATCGAGAGCGATGCCGTCGACCTTGCCAAGCTACCCATCCAGACCTGCTGGCCAGGCGATGCGGGTCCGCTGATTACGTGGGGCCTCACGGTTACGCGCGGACCGAACCAAGCGCGTCAGAATCTTGGCATCTACCGCCAGCAAGTCATCGGGCGCAACCGCGTCATCATGCGCTGGCTCGCGCATCGCGGCGGTGCGCTGGATTTTCGTGACTTTCAGGAAAAACGTGCAGGTGAGCCATTTCCGGTCGCAGTCGCGCTCGGCGCGGATCCCGCCACGTTGATCGGCGCCGTCACGCCAGTGCCGGACGCGTTGTCCGAATATGCGTTCGCCGGGTTGCTGCGCGGTCAGCGCACCGAGGTCGTACGCTGCATCGGGTCCGATCTGCAAGTCCCCGCAGGTGCAGAATACGTTCTCGAAGGACACATCGCGCCGGGCGATGAAGCAGACGAGGGTCCGTTCGGCGACCACACCGGTTACTACAACGAAGTCGAGCGCTTCCCGGTGTTCACGATCGACCGCATCACGCATCGCCGCGACCCGATTTACCACAGCACCTACACGGGCCGGCCGCCGGACGAGCCCTCCGTGCTCGGCGTCGCGCTGAACGAAGTGTTCGTACCGCTGCTGCAGAAGCAGTTCCCGGAAATCACGGACTTCTATTTGCCGCCGGAGGGCTGTTCGTATCGCGTCGCGGTTGTGTCGATGCGTAAACAGTATCCGGGCCATGCGAAGCGCGTGATGTTCGCGGTATGGTCGTTCCTGCGCCAGTTCATGTACACGAAGTTCGTGATCGTCGTTGACGACGACGTCGACGCGCGAGATTGGAAGGATGTGATCTGGGCGATCAGCACGCGAATGGATCCGGCGCGGGACACGCTGCTCGTCGAGAACACGCCCATCGATTACCTCGATTTTGCATCGCCGGTTTCCGGCCTGGGCTCGAAGATGGGGCTCGACGCGACGAGCAAGTGGCCGGGTGAAACACAGCGTGAATGGGGCAGGCCGATCGCGATGACGGATGCCGTCAAGGCAAGAATCGACGAAATATGGGGAACATTGGGGATACAACCCGAGGGGGAATGATGCGCACGATCATGGTGATGAACGCGAAGGGTGGCTGCGGCAAGAGCACGCTCGCCACGAGTCTCGCGACGTATTACGCCAACGAAGACCTGGCGGTCACGATTGCCGATTACGACCCACAGTGCTCGAGCCTGGATTGGCTCGCCGTACGACCCGCCGATCGGCCGCCGATTCAAGGATTGCCGGCATTTCGTAACGGCCTGCGCGGTTTGAGCCGCGACACCGACGTGCTGATCATCGACGCGCCTGCGCGTGTGCATGGTAATGAGGTCAAGGATATGTTGAAGCGCGCAGAGACGATGATCGTCCCGGTGCTACCATCCCCGATCGATATGCGTGCGGTCGTGCATTTCTTGAATGAAGTGCAAGCGACGCCGCAGTACCAGAACAAGGAGATTCGAGTCGGGCTCGTCGCGAATCGCGTGAAGAGCGGAACGAACATCGCGCTGGAGCTCGATGATTACCTGACGAAAGTCCGCATGCCTTACCTGACCGCGTTGCGGGAGACGCAAAACTACAATCGCGCGCAAACTCGCGGGCTCGGTATCTTCGAATTACCGCCGTATCTCGCCGCGCCGGATTGGGAGTATTGGGATCCGCTGATGAAGTGGTTGAATAGCCAGCGCAGCCTGCCGCAGGGCTAACTCACTTCGAGGTACGCAGCCCCGGCCGGGTCGTGGTATCGGACCGAGGCTGGACGCCGGCACGCACCGCAGGCAGGCGCTCAACGCCGGTGTCATCACCGAGCGCCGTGAGCAATCCGCGGCGGGTCGCCTCGCTCGCGCCTTCCGGTTCACCGGTGTGCTGCAAGAGTTTCGCGAGTTCGTGCCAGGTGTCGGCGCGCGGGGTTCCTGCGAGGCTCGATTCGAGGTAGCTACGCGCTTTGCCCCACAGACCGCTACGCATGCACAAGCGCCCGCAGGTCAATAGCAGCACGGGCGTGTCGCCGCGCTCGCGCAGCCACGCTTCGGCGCGCGCGAGTTGCTTCGAAGGATCGGTGGTCCGCAGCTGGCCGTACTGCAGGACAAGGTCGTCGTCCCAGCGCTGCCTCAATACAGAACGCAATAGGACTTCGGCATCATCGCCTCGCCCCGATGCGTTGAGCGTCGCCGCGTACGGCGCGACCAATTCAGGCGCTTGGCGTAGCGCACGCGGCAGTTCTTCCCAGAGCACTCCGGCTTGTTCGACATCGCCACGATCGGTCGCGGCCGCAAGGCGAACGCGATAGATGCGCGTGATGAGTGCGTCCAGCTCGGCATCTGTGAATGCATCGTGCCGCTTCAGATCCGGCAACAACGCGTGCAACCCATCCCATTCTCCGCGGCGCTCGTGGAGCATCGCGAGCAAACGCAGTGCGAACGCATGATTTGGCGCGAGTTCACGCAGGCGGTTGAGCGTCGCAAGCGCGCGCTCATATTGCGCGTCGGCGAGTTGTAGCTCCGCTTGCGTCAAGAGCACCGCGATTGTCGCGGCGGGCGTCGTCTCGTAGGCGAGTTTTAAATGGTTGTCGCGCCGGTCGTGCTCACCTTGTAATTGGGCGGCGCGCGCTGCAACAAGGTAATGCGGCAGCGGTGTCGGCGAGTGGCGTGCATAGCGGAGCAGTGAGCGCTCCCCTTCGCGCCAGCGACCTTCGGCGAGCTCGATCAATCCACGCGTCAGTGACAGCTGCGCCTTCCGTAGACGCTGCCGTCGGCGCATGGCGCGAAGCCGTGACGGCAGGCGCCAAGTACCAACGACGAGCCGCAACACCGCCCATGTCACCGAAAACAGGATGGCCGTCAACAACGCGAGCATCGCGAGCGACATCTCGACGGTTGTTTCGCCCCAGGCCAGCAGCGCGTAACCGTTGTCCGCGCGCAGGCCGACCGCGACCGCGATGGCGATAAACAGGACGGCCAGCAAGGCGACCGCGTAGCGCATCACGGTGCGCCCGTGCGGCCGTCAGCGCCGCGCAACAAACGCAGGGCACCGGTGATGTCGGGCAACGGCGGGTTCAGTCGCTGGCCTTCGAGTGCATTGAGTTCGCCGAGCATCGCTTGCACGGTCGGGTCGCTGGTGTCGTACCAGCGCGCAATCCACGCCTGCGCACTTCGTACGCTGTCGCGGAAAGCATCGCCGTCGCGGCGAAGCGCTGCGACGCGTGCACCCTCGAGTTTGAGCTGGGCGTTCAGATGGACGAAGTACTCCTCGCTTGGCGCGAGCAACAATTGCTCGGGACGCCCTTCGCGACGAATCGTGACCATTGACTTGAAGCTTTCGCGGATGCGCCGCCAGAGGCCGCTCCAGTCCACGCCCGCGAACCCGGGCTCGGCCTCGCGCGGCGTCTTTCGGCGCAAAGGCTCTGGCTGTACCAGCGGCAGGCGGTCGATGGCGTTCGCAATACCGTCAACCGTGAGCATGATGCCGCCGATGTCCGGCATCGAGACCTGCTCGAGCGCGGCGATATCCTGCCTGAGGCGATCGACAACCCGTGCGTAGGCGGGGTCCGCAAAGTCGCTCAGTCTGCGCTCCGCCGCGCGCAACGCGGCGAGCGCGCCGCCGGGGTCGCGTTCGACCTCGAGGTGCTGCGCCGCCATACGGAGCACATACTCGACTTCTGTCCGGACCCACGAGCCCCGCGCGCCTTCGGCCTGCGAGCGTAGGTATTCGATGCTATCCGCGAGTTGCTGGTTCCGGCGCTCGAACTCGGAGATTCGTCGAACAAGGTTCTCTGCGTAATCATTGGCGCGGCGCTCCGATGCCTGCGACATGTCACGCATTTCGAAACGGACGTCGCTGATGCGGTCCTTGAGTTTCTCGCGCTCTTTTTCGAGATAAATGCCGCCGGCGAGCGCAATCGCCGCAATCACGGCGGCGGCCCACGCGACGGTCGTCGTCGTTGGGTCGCGGCGCAGCGGCGCCGGCTTCGCTTCAGTGGTTTCGTCGTTCATTGAATTCCGCCGATCTCCTGCCCAGCGAATGAGTGTGTCGACCAGCGCCTGGTCACCGGGGGCAGCGGCGACAAGCGGCTTCTCGAAGCCGAGCGACTCGGCCAGTTTTACCATACGCGCGCTTGAAACGACCAGTTGCGACCGCAGCAGGCCGTTGCGCAGGTCGCCTTCGCAGAGGTCGAAAACGCCCTGGAGAGCCTGTGCGCTCGTCGCGAGCGTTGCGTGGATTCGGCCGCCCCGTAATGAGGCGGCGACCTCGCCACTCGGCGGCGCGGCGGGTTGGCGCCGATAGACCTCCGCGTATTCCACCGATGCACCGCGTTGCGTGAGCGTTTCGCCGAGCAGCTCACGCCCACCGTCGCCCCGCAAGATGATGATGCGCGCACCCGAAACGTCGGAGAACGCGGGTAGGGCAAGTAGGGCTTCGCTGTCAAAGCCGCTCGCGGGCGCGATGACCTCGGTCGCACCGGCGTCTTCGAGCGCACGCGTGGTCGCCGGCCCAACCGCGGCAACGCGCAGACCCGGCGGCAATGGTCCACCCCGAAGCTCAACGGTGCGCGCGACGGCATTCGTACTTACGAACACCGCAAAATCGAATTCCTCGAGTCCTTGCGCGACGGCCGCAGCGTGCGCGACATCGGTCGGTTCGTCGATAACGAGCGCCGGTAGGCGCAGTGCGCTGCCGCCTTCGCGTTCGATCATTTCGCACAACGCGTCGGCTTGATGCGCCGGCCGCGTGACGAGCACCGTGATGCCTGCGAGTGGTGCAGTCATCGTTGAGCCGCTGCCGCAAGAATCGCGGCAGCGCCTTGTGAGAGTAACGACTCGGCCACGCGCTCACCGAGCACGACGGGTTCGCTAGAAGGGCCCGTTGCCACCGCTTCGAGCAAAGTCACGCCATCGGGGCTCCCGACCCGCGCAAGCAGCGTCAGCGCGTCACCGTCATGCGTTGCGTACGCGGCGACCGGCGCCTGACAACTGCCATGCAGCGTGCGGTTTACCGTGCGCTCGGCGCTGACACGTTCCCGCGTTGGCGCATGTTCGAGCGCCGTGACCAACGCTTGGGTGTCCGCATCATCGGCGCGACACTCGATGGCGAGCACGCCTTGCCCGATCGCTGGCAGACACATGGCGGGGTCGATGCGCTCGCGCACGCGGTCCGCGAGCCCGAGTCGCTCGAGACCGGCCGCCGCGAGAATGATCGCGTCATAGTCGCCGGCATCGAGTTTTGCGAGCCTCGTGTTCACGTTGCCGCGCAGCCCGACGAACTCGAGTGCAGGAAAGCGATGACGCAACTGCGATTCCCGGCGCAGGCTCGAACTGCCGACGCGCGCGCCGGGCGGCAACGTTTCGACCGAAGCGTGTTGATTGGAGACCAGCGCATCGAACGGGTCAGCGCCCTCGAGTACCGCCGCGAGCGACATCCCGTCCGGCAGCAGCGCGGGCATGTCCTTCAATGAATGAACTGCGAGGTCAGCGCGATCCTCGATCATCGCGTTCTCGAGCTCTTTCGTGAAGAGGCCCTTGCCGCCGATCAATGCCAGCGACCTATCGAGAATCTCATCTCCACGCGTTGATAGCGGTACCAGTTCGACGATTAGTCCCCGGTGCGCGGCGCGCAATGCCGCCGCGACGTGTTCGGCCTGCCATAGCGCGAGTGCGCTGCGGCGCGTTGCGATTCGGAGCCGGTCAATGGCCACGTAGAAACCTCCGCAGCGCCGGCGCATGGCGGCGACTCACGTCAATGGGTGCGTCCATCCCCGCCAGCGTGACCCGCTCGCCGTCGAATGACTCGACGTGCTCGGCCGCCACCAGCGTATTACGGTGCACGCGGATGAAGGCACCCGCGAATTCGTGTTCGAGTTCTTTCAAGGTCTCATTCAACACCAGCTCACCATCTGGGTACCGTGCGACGACGTACTTGCTGTCCGCGGAAAAAGCGCGCACCCGCGCGACCGGCACCAACTGTAATCGCTCGCCGATGCGTGCGGCCAAATGACGCCGCGCCGCGCCGGCGTTCAACGCACCCAGTTGCGCGCGGCTTGGTCGGCATGCACGTTGGAGCGCCGCTTCAAGCCGGTCACCGCGTACTGGTTTGAGCAGGTATGCAACCGCGTTCGCATCGAACGCCGCGAGTGCGTATTCGTCGTACGCCGTCGTAAAGATTACCGCAGGTGGCGTGTCGAGCGCTGCGAGGTGGCGAGCGGCTTCCATGCCGTCCATGCGCGGCATGCGTACGTCGAGCAGCACGACATCTGGATTTACTGAGGCAACCTGGGTGAGCGCGTCAATTCCGTCCGCGGCTTCGCCAGCGACCTCCCATCCGTCCAGCGCCTCGACGAGCCGCGCGAGTCGCGCGCGCGCCGGGGCCTCGTCGTCGACGATCAGTGCCCGCATGGAAATCTCACCGTGACCACGAATTCGTCGTCGTGGTCTTCAAACTCGAGCGATCCGTCACCGGGAAATGCGAGCTGCAGCCGCTCGCGTACATTGTCGAGTGCGATACGCAAGCCATGTCGCGGTGTCGTGCGAGCCGGGGCCATCGGATTGCGGACCTCGATTTCTGCGCAGTCCCCATCGAGGCGCCCTGTGACGGTGACTGTCGCGCCGTCACTCGCGAGCTCGACGCCGTGGTAAATCGCATTCTCGATCAATGGTTGCAGAATCAAACCGGGCACGGGCGTGTCTTTGGGTAGATCCGCGATTCGCCAGTCGACATGAAGGCGCTCGCCGAGCCGCAGCTTTTCGATGCGCACATAGCGCTGGCAAAGCTCGAGTTCGTCCGCGAGCGTGACGTGCACGTCGCCCTCCGCAAGGCTCGCACGGAACAGGTCGGACAGGTCCTCGGTCGCTTGCTCGGCGGCGGCCGGGTCGCTGCGCGTGAGCGCCGCGATGGTGTTCATGCTGTTGAATAGGAAATGGGGTCGGATGCGTGCTTGTAGCGCCGCGAAGCGCGTCGCCGCTTCCGCGCGTACACGCTCGCGCCACTGATGCCGGACCCACAGATAACGCAGGACGAGCGCGCCGATGATCAGCGACAGCCCAAAGGTGCGCAACATGAACTCCGCGTGGCCGGACGGAATCAGCGTTGTCCCGATGCCGGTCGTATGCGCGGTCCACCATGCGAGTTCCGCGAACCCAGCGGCGACGAGCGCGAGCAGCGCGAGCGCGTACACGGCTGCACGACCCGGCGCCAGCGTCGCGAGCCAGCGGCGGCTCAGGCATAGCGCGCCCGCGCTGAGCAGCGCAATCCACTGCAAGAACAGCGAAAGGCGCAACAGGTCGAACCAGGGTTCCGCGCCGCTCGGGCGTGCGAGTGTCAGGACGAATGCGGTCAGCTGCGCCACCACCACGACCGTGACCACATTACGCGCGGTACACAGGTCGGGCAGGAAGAAGCGGTCGATGCCCGCGTTATCCGCTTTCAAACATCGCCTTCTTGAGTCTGAACAGCGACGAGACGTCCTCATCGCCGTGGCCGGCCTCTATCAGGCGCCGGTAATGAATGGTGGTCATCTCGACAATCGGAAGTTGGACGCCGTGGTCAGCGGCCATCGCACGACAGATCTCGAGATCCTTCTGGTGCAGACGGACGCGGAATCCGAGTGGAAACGACATACGCGCCATGTTCGGGCCGCGGTTCGCGAGGAACCAAGATTGGGCGGCGCCGCCGCCAACCGCATCAATCACGCGCGCTAGGTCGAGCCCATGCGCCTCGGCGAACGCGAGCGCTTCGGAGACGGCCTGGTTCACGCCAGCGACCGCAATCTGGTTCACGGCTTTCGTCGCCTGCCCGGCACCGTGCGGACCCATGTGCACGATGCGCTTGCCCATTGCCTCAAGAACCGGCATTGCGCGGCCAAGCGTGGCTTCGTCGCCGCCAGCCATGATCGACAGCGTGCCGTTGACCGCGCCCTCGGTGCCACCGGAGACCGGGCAATCGAGGAATGCGGCCCCGACTTTCGAGAGTCGCTGCGCGGCGTCGCGCGCGGTATTTGCGGCGACAGTCGAGCAATCGATGACGATGGCTTCAGGTTTTAACGCAGGGGCGAGCGCATCCACCATCGCGAGCACGTCGTCGTCCGCAGACACGCACAGCACGATGACGTCGCACTGGGCCGCGAGTTCGGCGGGCGTCGCCGCGACCGCGCAGCCGAGCTCGTCGCCGAGCGCGGTCGCGGTAGAAAGCGTCCGGTTGTAGACCGCGGCCAGCAGGCCGGCCTTCGCGAGGTTGCGCGCCATCGGTGCGCCCATCGCACCGAGCCCGGCGAAACCCGCGCGCAACGACTCAGTCTTCAAGGTAGGTATACCCCTTCAGGCCTTCCTCGAGTTCGTGCATGTGCGATGCGCGCTGCGCGTCGCTGAGGTCGGCCGCGGCGATCTTCTCGCGGTACATCTTAAGGAGCTCTTCTGGCTCGAAGTGCACATACCGCAGGACATCGGACGCGACGTCACCTTGTTCCGGCTTCACCAGCCGATAGCCGCCATCGTCGGTGAGCTCGACGTTCACGGAGTCGGTGTCACCGAACAGGTTGTGCATGTCGCCGAGGATTTCCTGATACGCGCCGACCATGAAGAAGCCGAGCAGATACGGCGTGCCACGCTCGATGCCGTGCACCGGCATGGTTGCCTCGACGCCCTCGTTGTCGACGTACCATTCGATGCGTCCGTCCGAATCGCAGGTCAGATCTTGCAGTACGGCACGCCGGTCGGGAATTTCGTGCAAGCGGTGCAGTGGGATGATCGGGAACAGCTGGTCAATCGCCCACACGTCAGGCAGTGATTGGAACACCGACAGGTTGATGAAGTACTTGTCCGCGAGCTTTTCATTCAGTTCGTCGAGCACGAGCCGGTGCGCCTTGCTCGTCGGCGCCAGCAGTTTGCGCACGCGCTGACAGATTGCGTAGTAGAGCTGTTCGACGCGAGCGCGTTGCTCGAGCGTCAAAACGCCGTGCGTGTACATCGTTTGGCCTTCGCCGGCCCAGTAATGCGCTTCGTGGTAAATCTCCAGTGCCGACTTCCGGTCGATCGCCTGATACACCTCCCACAAATCCATGAGGATCAGTGGATCGTCCTCAGTGGGCTCGGCCGGGACGAGGTCGGGGGCCGACTCGACGTCAATGACGTTCGTGAGCAGCACCGCGTGATGCGCAGTCATCGCGCGCCCCGATTCCGTGATGATGTCCGGGTGCGGAAGCTCGAACTCGACGCAGATTTCGTACAGCGTACGCACGACGGTCAGCGCGTACTGCTCAATCGTGTAGTTCGTTGAGCAGTCGCTCCGTGAGCGGCTGCCTTCGTAGTCGACACCGAGGCCGCCGCCGACGTCCATCACCTTCACAGGGACGCCGAGCGCCTGTAGCTCCTGATAATGACGCGCCGCTTCGCGCATGCCGCGCTGGATGTCGCGGATGTTCGCGATCTGGGAACCAAGGTGGAAATGCAGCAGCTGCAGGCAATGTTCCTTACCAGCAGACTTCAGTCGGTTCACTGCGTCGAGTACCTGCGTCGCGCTGAGACCGAACTTCGATTTCTCTCCGCCGGTGGTCTGCCACTTGCCCGCACCCATGCTCGCAAGCCGGATACGAATCCCGATGAGCGGGTCGACCCCAAGCGCGTCGGCTTCGCGTAGCAGTACGTCGAGCTCCGACAGCTTTTCGACCACGATGAATACACGATGACCTAGCTGGCGGCCAATCAGGGCGAGGCGCAGATATTCGCGGTCTTTGTAGCCGTTACAGACAATCGTGCTGCCGGCCGGCGCCATCGCGAGCACCGCCATCAATTCGGGTTTGCTACCCGCTTCGAGACCGACGCGACCGTTGCCGCCGTGATGGATGATTTCTTCAACGACGGAGCGTTGTTGGTTGACCTTGATCGGATACACGAGCGTGTAACCACCCGTATATTCGTAATCGTGGCGCGCTTTGTCGAATGCGCTGCAGACGACGTCAATGCGGTCGTGCAGGATGTCACCGAATCGAAGCAACACCGGCAAGTTGAGGTTGTGCTTGCCGACATCGCTTGCGAGTTTGTACAAATCGACGGCGCCATCGTCAGGGTTACGGGTCGGGTAGACGACGAGGTTGCCGTCGTCGTTCACATCAAAGTAACCGTTGCCCCAGTGCGAGATGTTGTAGGTATCGCGGGCTTCCTGCGTCGTACGCGTATTCATCGGCACCATTCTTCGACTTGTCTGCGGGCTTCGGCGAGCGCGGCGGCGCGCTCTTCCTCGTTATAGGTTCGGCGGTTGCCGTCGTCATCGACGCGTGAGAGTCGGCGCGCAGACTCGATGGTCGCGACGCGTTCGCGGGCCTGCACACACGCGCGCTCGACCGCGGCACGGTGGGCGACCTCGGCTTCCGCATCTTCGGCCGCGCCGGCCTCAGTCCGCTCGCGCAATTCGAGTTCTCGCTCGCGCGCAACCTGCTCGCGCAGCGTGGCCTCGAGGTCGGTTTCCTCGGACTTGATCGGCAGGAGCGTCGCTTCGGTCTCGGACGGTGGCGTATCGGAATAATGAACGCGCCCTTCGTCGTCGGTCCATTTGTAGACTTGCCCGACTGCGGGCGCAGCGAGCAGCGCGCCGCAGAGGACAGCGATGGCAAAGCGAATCACGGCGCGGTTTCGGGGAATTCGGCGCAGTGCTCATCGACGGCCCGCTGCGCATTCGCCTTGACCTCGGCGGTCTCGTCTTCGTCCAGCACTCGGCGATTGCCGGTTGCGTCACGTTCGTACAAAAACTCAGAACGGCCGTAGGCAGCGACGGTCTCGCGGGCGAGTTCGCAATGGCGCAGCTGGATCGCGCGTCGCGCGGCTTCTTCGCCGTCCGTGTCGGCCTCGGCGAATGCCTCTGCGGTCTCTACGGCTTCGTTGTTCGCGGGCCGCTGCGCCTGCACCGTGCGTGCATCGACGCCCGGCGGCGGATGGTTACCGCACTCGGTCACGCCCTGGGCGTTTTTCCAGCAACGCGGCGCTTGCGCCCAAGCTGTTGCGGGCACGGCGAGGATCAGCACCACTATTAGATATCTCATCGTGAACCTCCGACTTTGGGGGCAGTTTATCACTCGGCCTCGGCGAGCCGGTCCAGGCGGAGCCGCTCGCGTGGGTCGAAGAGGGCCGCCGTACCAAGGTGTACCGCGAGCATCGTACCGAAACCGGTGCCGGCCGCAATCAGGAACATCACGAGAATCTGGTATTTGACCGCGTCGAACGGCGAGACCCCCGCGAGAATCTGGCCGGTCATCATGCCCGGCAGGCTCACGAGTCCCGCCGCTGCCATCGAATTCGCAATGGGAATGAGGCCTGCGCGCATCGCATGGCGCCGGAGCGCGTTGGTCGCGGCTTTATACGGCTGACCGAGCATCAGCCGCTGTTCGATGACGGCGCGCTGCTCCCAGGCGCTTTGCGTGAGGCGGTCCAGCGCGACAGCAACGCCGGTCATCGTGTTCCCGAGCAACATACCGAGCAGCGGGATTGAATACCGTGGTGAATACCACGGGTCGACCTCGATCAACACGACCAGCGCGAGCAAGGTGACCGAGAACGACGACACGAACATCGACGACAGGCCGATTTGATAGCCACGGCCGCCGCGGTATCGGCGTGACTGGCGTGCGATGACTTCGCGCCCGGCGACCAACAACATGACCAGCGCCCACCCGCCAATCAGCCACGGCGATTCAATTTCGAACAGCGTGTCGAGCACGAGCCCGACAAGCAGGAGTTGGATTACCGTGCGCACCGCGCCGATTGTGATCGGTCGCGCGATGCCCAGCCGCGCGGGTAGCGAAAGCAGCGCAAGCGCGGCGACGAGCGCGGCCGCGAGAATCAGGTCCAGCGAGGTGACCGGGATTACGCCGCCGTCGACCACACCCCGCCCTCCATGTGAAGTCTTTGGTCCGCTACGCGAGCGAGTTGTTCAAGATCGTGGCTGACCCATACCACCGCGCGATCGACGCCGCGCCGCCACTCGGTGACCAAGCGTTCGACGCGTGCCGTATTCCGCTCGTCGAGATTCGCCGTGGGCTCGTCGAGCAGCAGCACACGCGGATCGAGTGCAAGTACGCGTGCGAGCGCCAGACGCTCTCGCTCACCGCTCGATAATCGCTCGATCTCCCAGTTGGCGGGGTCCGTGTCGAAACCCAGGTCGTCACGCAGCGGCACGATTCCGTCCACGAAATGGTCACCCACGCGCGGGTCCCACCAATGGCTTTCCGCGGCGAGCAGCGTGACCTGGCGTCGCCACTCACACGGTGGCGTGTCCTGCTGGGATTCACCGTTAAGCCAGACATCGCCTTCATGCGGGTCGAGGTCGGCGAGCATTCTGAGCAGCACGGATTTACCCGCGCCCGAAGGGCCGCTGATGCCGAGGCAGCCGCCGGCCGGGAGGTCAAAATCGATGGGGCGGAGGCCGAGGCGGTGCAGGCCGCGCGCACTCAGTAGCACGGCGCTCAGATCGCGTCCGGGCCGGTCTCCCCAGTGCGAATACGGATCGCCTGTTGGAGGTCAAACACGAAAATCTTGCCGTCACCGATCTTGCCGGTGCGCGCAGCGTTGCTGATGGCTTCGGTCACACGCTCGGCGAGCTCGTCGGCGACCGCCAATTCGATTTTCACTTTTGGCAGGAAATCGACCACGTACTCGGCACCGCGGTATAGCTCCGTATGCCCTTTTTGCCGCCCAAAACCCTTGACCTCCGTGACCGTGATGCCCTGAACCCCGATTTCGGACAGGGCCTCGCGGACGTCGTCGAGCTTGAACGGCTTTATGATGGCGGAGATCATTTTCATGTGGGGATTCTAACATTCCCGTTTGGCCCGATAGGGGTACACTCATGGTCATGGATACCAAGAAACTCGACGAACTCGCCCGGAAACTCGCCGAACTCGTCCCGCCGGGCGTGCGCGGCATCGGCGATGAGCTAGAGCGTAACTTCAAGGCGGTGCTGACCTCGACTTTCGCGCGGCTCGACCTCGTCACGCGCGAGGAGTTCGAACTCCAGCAGGCGCTGCTCGCCCGCACCCGCGAGAAGCTCGACGGCCTGATTGGCCGCCTCGCCGAATTCGAAGCTGAATTGTCGGCCGCCGCGCCGCCGAAGAAGCGGGCGAAGAAGGCGACCAAGAAGAAAGCCGCCGCGAAGGACGACACCTCCCGCCACTAATCCGGCAACGCTCTCGGCGTCGCGATTCAACGCCGGTCCAAGCGCCGATAGCTGATGGCCTCCGCCACGTGTTCCGTCGCGACCGTCGTCGCGCCTGCGAGGTCCGCGATACTTCTCGCCACTTTCAACACGCGGTGGTACGCACGCGCTGAAAGCCCAAGTTGGTCGATCGCGTCGCTGAGCAACTGCCGCGCTGCGCGCTCGACATCTGCGGTGGTCTCCAGGTTGCGCGCCGCCAGGAACGCATTCGCACACCCCTGCCGCTCAAGCTGTAACCGGCGTGCTTCGACCACGCGGGCACGTACTGTCTCGCTGGATTCGGGCTCGGTTTCGGATTCAAGTACGCCCTGCGGCACGCGTGGCACGTCCACCTGGATGTCGATTCGATCGAGCAGCGGCCCGGAGAGTCGCGCTCGGTAGCGTTCGACCTGCTCGGACGTACAGTTACAGCGGCCGCTCGGATCGGCCATATAACCACAAGGACACGGATTCATGGCCGCGACCAATAGGAATCGCGCGGGAAACTCGACCTGCCGCGCGGCGCGCGAAATCACGATTCGCCCCGCCTCGATCGGCTCGCGCAACGACTCGAGTGCGTGCCGCTGGAACTCCGGCAACTCGTCAAGAAAAAGCACGCCATTGTGCGCGAGCGAAATCTCACCGGGTCGCGGCGTACTTCCGCCACCCACCAGCGCGATATTCGAAGCGGTGTGATGCGGGGCGCGAAAAGGCCGTAACCCCCACTCGCGTGCGGCATCGAATCGTCGGCCGCTGATCGACGCAATGGTCGCGACGTCGAGCGCTTCATCGTCATCCAGCGGGGGCAGGACGCCGGGTAATCGATTCGCGAGCATGCTTTTGCCGGTACCGGGCGGTCCCATGAGCAGCAGGTTGTGGTGCCCTACGGCAGCGACTTCGAGCGCGCGGCGCGCATGCGGCTGCCCACGGACGTCGGCGAGGTCATCGCCGGAACTCGTACGGGCGCGTCGGATGGGCGGCACCGGCGGTAATGTCTCGCGGGCTGCAAGGTGTGCACATACGGCGAGCAGGTCGGGTGCGCCGAGTACGACCAGGTTCGGGACGAGCGCCGCCTCATTCGCACTCGCGCACGGCGCGATGAGCGCGCGACCGGCGCGTTGCGCGGCACGCGCCGTCGGCAGTATCGAGGGCACGGGTCGAAGTTCGCCGCTGAGCGCGAGCTCGCCGACGAATTCGTACTGGTCCAGCTCGGAGGTGGGCAGTTGTTCGCTTGCCGCAAGAATTCCGATCGCGATCGGCAGATCGAAGCGCCCGCCACTTTTCTTCACGTCGGCCGGGGCGAGATGCGCGATGATGTGGCCCGGCGGCAGGGTGAAGCCCGCATGCCGCATCGCACCGCGCACACGGAAACTCGCCTCTTTCACCGCCGTCTCTGTCAGCCCGACGATCGAGGTGCCGAATTCACCGCCGGTGAGTTGGACCTCGACGGTGACTGCGCGCGCGTCGAGGCCCGACGGCGCGCGCGTATGGACGGTCGCGAGTGGCATTCCCGGAGTATGACGGCGCGGAGTCGCCAGTCGCCGGCGAGGGACACGCCGGCGTGCAACCTTCGTGCCGCGACAAGGCGCTGCCGTTACCTGAGGTGTTCTTCGAACAGCATGAAGATCCGGCGGTACTCGTCGAGCCAGCTCGACGGCTCCACGAACGAATGGTCCTCGACCGGGTAGATTGCGTTCGTGAAGTACTCGGTCTTCTCGAGTTCAATCAATCGTTGCGTGAGCCGCACGGTGTCCTTGAACAACACGTTGGTGTCGACCATCGGGTTCAGGATCAACAGCGGCTTGTTCAGCCCTTCCGCGAATTCAATCGGCGAGCTCGCCGCGTACGATTCCGGGTCGACTTCCGGCGTGTTCAGGATGTTCGCGGTATAGCCATGATGATACTGCGCCCAGTCTGCAACCGGACGGAGCGCAGCGCCGGCGGCGAACATCTCCGGTTCGCGGAACAGCGCCATGAACGCGAGGAAGCCGCCGTACGAACCGCCGTAAATACCCATGCGCTCGGTATCGACGTTGTGCTCGCGGGCGAGCCAGGCGATTCCATCCTTGAAGTCCTGGAGCTCCGGCGTGCCCATCTGTCGGTAGATCGCCGTACGCCAGTCGCGGCCGTAGCCGGCCGACGCACGGAAATCCATGTCGATCACGACGTAACCGCGTTCGGCAAGGTAGGTGTGGAACATGAACTCGCGGAAGTAACCCGACCAGCCCATGTGTATGTTCTGCAGGTAACCGGCGCCGTGGGCGAACATCACGACCGGGTAGGGTTCTGTGCGGTCCGCGTCGTAGTCGCGCGGTAGGTAGAGGCGGGTGTATATGTCGCGGCCGCGCGCGTGCGTCGACGGAATCGCAACCGTCTCCGGCGTGATCCACGGGTACGCGCGGAACTGCTCGCTCATCGAGTGTGTAACCCGGCGCGCTTCCGCGTTAGGCTCTGCGGCCTGCACGAATAGTTCGTCGTGATTCATCACCGATGAACTCGTGAGCAACAGCTTCGTTTCATCCGGCGACAGCACGTATTGCGTGCGGGCGTTCAACTCGGTCAGGCGCTGTAGATTCTTGCCGTCCACGCCGATGCGGTAAACCTCGTGGACGCCTGGGTGAGGTGCGTTCGCGACGAAATAGAAGTCATCGCCGTCGCGCGTCAGCGTTGGATAGGAAACTTCGAAGTCGCCGCGGGTCAGCGCGCGCGCACGGCGGGCGCGCGGGCCGAGCACATAAAGGTGCGAGTAGCCGGATTCCTCGGACAAATACCACAGCGATTCGTCGTCGTTCAGCCAGCCAAATTCATTGAACCAGTAGAAGTCGCGGCCGGTGTACCAATTGATCCAGGCCTCGTCGGTGAGGCGGTGGCGCGGCGTCAGTTGCTGGTCGGCGGTCGTGACCGTCGCGATCCAGCGGTCCTTGTTGTCCACGGCGCGGAACATCAGCGCGAGGCGGTCACCGGCGGCATTCCATTCCGCACCCATCACCGCGATTGCACGCGGCCCCTCGAGCGCTGGCTGTTCGTTCGCCTTGCGCAGGCGTGCGAGTGGGTCGCGGTCGATACCGGGGAGTTTCGAGATATCCAGGTCGACTTTTGTACCGCTCGCAAGATCGAGCAGCGCGAACGCATGGGGTTTCCCCTCGCCCGCGGTGACTTTCGGTCGTACGGGCCGGTTCTCGACGTACGCGTCGTCGGTGATGAAAAACGGGACCGTGTCGCGCTTCGGCGCACTCTTCTCTTTTGGCTCGGTAACGACGAGCAGCCATCGGCCATCGGGGGACAGGCTCGTCGTGACGAGCGCACGCTCGTCGCCGAAGTAGTACGGCCGCATCGGCCGGCCCGGGTCGAGATCTGCTTCGGCGGCAGCGCGTGTCCGGTCCGCCGCCGCGTCTTCCTGACGCTCACGGACGACCGTGAGCAGTCGGCGTTGCTGCTCGGCGAGATAGGCGGTCGACGGCGGCTTGTCGTTCGGATCCTTCTCGAATCGGATTTCCGCGAGTCGCTCATGCGTGCCCGTGTCGAGGTCGAACGCATGGAACGCATTTCCGACACGCGCGGCGACGCGGCCGTCGACGAGGAACTGCGCGCCCGAGTATCCGGCTGCGGTTCGCGAAAGCTGGCGAATGCCGCCGTCTGTAAGATTCTGCACGTACAGGTCGCCGTGCCGCGCGTACACCTTCAGCGTGCGGTCCTTGTTGTACGCACCGCCGTCCGCAGCGTGCTGCACACGTTCCTCGACGGGCACCACGCGCGCGTCGCCGTCGAGCGGCATCACCCACAAATCATCGCCGCGCTCGCCGATTCGGTCCTTCGTGAAATAGATGGCTGTGCTGTCAGCGGACCAGTACGCATCCTCGGGTGCGGTGCCGAGCCACTCCGGGTCAGCCATGATTTGCTTCAGCGTGATGCTTTCTTGCGCGGCGACCAATGGGGTAAACGCGAGCGAGGCCGCGATGGCGACCAGGGCGAACAGGTTACGGGTCATGCGTGCTCCAATGCCTGTGCGAGATCGTCGCGCAGGTCGTCAGGGTGTTCGATGCCGACGGCGAGGCGCAACAGCGTCGCCGGTGTGCGTGTCGTCGGGCCTTCCGTCGACGCGCGGTGCTCAATCAAGCTCTCGACGCCGCCGAGGCTCGTTGCGTGTTGGAAAAGACGTGTACGGGTGGCCACGCGTAATGCGACCTCGCGCGACGAATCAAGTTCAACCGACAGCACGCCGCCACCCGCGGCCATTTGCCGCTGCGCCAACGCATGCTGCGGGTGCGATGCCAGGAATGGATAGTGCACGCGCGTGACGCGTGGGTGTTCGGTCAGCCACTCGGCAAGCGCGAGCGCGTTTGCGCTTTGTGCGCGCACGCGCAACGCGAGCGTTGCAAGGCCGCGAAGTATCAGGTAACAATCAAACGGTGCGGGGACGGCGCCGCCGCGCGCCTGCACGGCGCGAATTCGGTCGAATAGCTCGCCATCCTCCCGTACAACGAGCGCGCCGCCGAGGACGTCGCTGTGGCCGCCGAAATACTTGGTCGCCGAATGCATGACCGCATCGAAGCCATGCTCGAATGGCCGCTGCAACACCGGCGTCGCGAACGTGTTATCACAAACCGCGATGGCGCCCGCCGCGTGCGCGAGTGCGGCGACTTCATCGAGATCGCACAACTTCAATAATGGATTCGACGGTGTCTCCGCCCACACGAGCGCGGCGCCGGGTTTGAGCGCGTCCGCGAGCGCGATGCGGTCGCTGAAATCTGCGTACGCGACGACGAGCCCCCACGGGCCCATCACTTCGTCAAGCAATCGGTGTACGCCGTGGTAAGCGTCTTGCGAGACGACGACACGGTCGCCTGGCTTCAGCGCCTGAAAGAGCGCGTGGGCGGCGGCCATCCCCGAGCCGAACGCCGCAGCACTCGTGCCGCCCTCTAGCTCGGCGATGCAAGCCTCGAGCGCGACCCGGTTTGGGTTCGCGTAACGCGTGTACTGATACGGGCCGGTGATGCCGCCCTCGGCATCCCGCGCGTACGTCGTGGACAGGTGTAGTGGCGGAACGACCGCGCCAGTCTGCGGGTCGGTCTCGCGGCCGGCGTGAACCGCGCGCGTCTCCAGTTTCGTCATTGTGCGAGGGCCCAGTAGAGGAACGGCAGTGAGCGGTCCATGCGGTAATCGACGCCGGAGTGATCGTCGGGGAATTCTTCGTACGTATGGCGAACGCCATGTTCGCCGAGGGCTCGCGACAGCTGCCGCGTGCCGTAATGGATGTGGTACTGGTCACGGTCGCCGCAATCGATGTACAAGCCGCGCAGCGATGCAAGGTTCTTCTTGTAACGACCGACGAGCCGCACCGGGTCGTGTTTCAGCCAGTTGCGCCACCGCGCCTCGTCGACCTCACACGTCACTGGGTCAAACGGTAGGTGGAATCCGAGTGGGGCGGTGGGGTCCGGGTCGTACGTCGCAGCCATGCAAATCGTCATTAGCGTGTGCATGTCACGCCCGGTGGGTTTCTGCTTGCGCCAGAACGCTTTCAAGAAGCGTTCGATTCGATAATCGTACTGCGCGAGCGAGTTCGCGACGCCCGGAAAATCGCTGCGGTACACAAGGTCGAATGCGCAATCGCCCGAGTGGTTCGCGATGGCGCCCCAAGTCTTCGGGTAACGCATGCCGTGGATCATCGCGCCGTAGCCGCCGGATGATTTACCGAACACGCCCCGATGCTCGCGCGACGCGAGCGTGCGCAGTTCGCGGTCCACGAACGGCACGAGCTCGCGCGTCAGATAGTCCGCGTAGTTTCCGACCGCTGACGAGTTGATGTATTGGTTGCCGC
The DNA here is from genome assembly GCA_964402835.1 of uncultured Gammaproteobacteria bacterium. Taxonomy (GTDB): domain Bacteria; phylum Pseudomonadota; class Gammaproteobacteria; order Natronospirales; family JAIVGZ01; genus JAIVGZ01. Next base: position 38,702 of record CAYODZ010000187.1, read on the forward strand.
CGAGGCTCGTGAAGCAGTCGGGGAAAACGACAATCGCCGGACCCATTTCGCCATCGCGAATCAGACGGTCGAGCCGTTCGGGCAGGTTCTCGTTGAACGCACTCCAGTTCGTCAGCTTCGGCCCTGCGCCCGTGTAGCCGGCCAGCGCCCATAACTGGACAAAACGCGCGTCTTCGCGGCGGTCGTAGTCTGCCGGCAGGTAGACCTGTAGCGTCCGCGTGGCGGGGTCGCCGAGCGGGTTGTCGCGCAGAATGCGCGATTCGTGCTCAAGCGAAACGACGCGCCCGCCGCGCGGACGCCGCGTCGGGCGCACGCGCGGCATGGGCATCAGTCGTCGAGCCCTTCGCGCTGCGCGTCGCGCGTCATACGGAATTCGTTGCCCTCGACCCAATTCGGCCACTCGTCGGTTTCCGCGACGCGACGGCCGATTTCGAAGAACAGCTTCAGGTCTTCGGAAGCGCCGGTCCAATCCATGTCGGGCGAGTACTTGTCTGCGGGTGCGTGGTAGCGCTCCGCGGTGTAGCGGGCCGCGGCGTCGTTGCCTGCATCGCGGCCGCCGTCGACCAGATCACGCCCCATGTTCGGGTACAACGCCGGAACGCCTTTCTTCGCGAAGTTGAAGTGATCGGAGCGGTAGTAGATGCCTGCCGCTGGCCGCTGGTCGCCCTGCACGGAGCGATTGAAGTCTGCGGCAACCTCGTCGACGAATCGGTCGAGCTCTGACGCGCCGTAGCCGACAACGGTGATGTCGCGCGTCGGTCCGATGTAGTTCAGCGAGTCCATGTTGATCACCGCGGCGGTCTGCGCAAGCGGGAAGATTGGGTTCTCGCCGTAATGCGCGGAACCGAGGAGTCCTTGCTCTTCCGCCGTGACCGCGAGGAAGACGATGGAGCGCGCGGGACGGTCCTCTTCGGACAGCGACGCGAACGCGTTAGCGAGCAGGATGAGGCCAGCAGTACCGGACGCGTTATCGACCGCGCCGTTGTAGATTTCGCCCTCGTTCATCCCGAGGTGGTCCCAGTGCGCGGTGTAAATCACGTACTCGTCCTTGCGTTCGTCACCCGGGATCATCGCAATTACGTTCTCGGAGACCGACTCACGTATCGTGTTCTGCACCGACACGGACAGGCGCGCGTCGAGCGGCACGGCCTCGAACTCACGCGACTTGGCCGATTCGGCGAGCGCGTCGAAGTCTTGGCCCGCGGCGGTGAACAACTCGCGCGCAGCCTCTTCCGTTATCCAACTCTCGATCGCCGCTCGCGACATATTGCGGTCCTCAGCGACGAGGCCGAACTGTTCGCCGGTCCAACTGCCGCGTACGACTTCCCAGCCGTAACTCGCGGGCGCAGTCTGATGAACGACGATTGCGGCTGCGGCGCCTTGGCGTGCGGCCTCCTCGAACTTATAGGTCCAGCGGCCGTAGTACGTCATTGCTTCGCCGGTAAACAGCGCGTCATCGCGCGTCGCGTAGCCGGGGTCATTCACGAGCATCACCACGGTCTTGCCCTCGACGTCGAGGTCCCGGTAGTCGTCCCAGCCATACTCAGGTGCGACGATGCCGTAGCCGACGAACACAAGCTCGCTTTGCTCGACCGACTCGCTCTCGATGACGCGGCGTGTCCACGCGACCATTTCGGTGCCGACATCGAGGGCGATGTCGCCGCCCGGCGTCGCGAACGTCATTTGGGTTGGCTCACTGGTGATTGCGACGAGCGGCACTTCCTGCGTGAAGCCACCCTCATTCCCTGGTTCGAGACCGAGCGCCTGGAACTGCTCGATGAGGTACGCGACGGTTTTTTCCCCACCCGGCGACGACGGCGATCGACCGCCGAACTCATCCGAGGCCAGCACGCTGATGTGCTCGTGCAGCGCGTCATCGGTAATGAGGGCGAGCGGATCGGCGGATTGGTGTGTCTGCGCGTCCGTCCGGTCGTTGTCATCCGCGGCGTCGCGGTCGCCACAAGCGGCAATCAGCAGGGCGGCGAGGGCCAGCGTAGTGAGTCTCGTCTTCATCATTCAATCCTCCCGACCGGGTAAATGTTCAGTCGTTCGTCAAAGTAAGGGGTGCGTTCATAAAACCAGTACAGCCGCGCGCGTGGGCTTGCGGCAAATTCAGGGTCGTCACTCAGGCGTTTCTCGAATTCAGCCTTCAGCGCCGGGTCCTTGGCCATCATCTCGCGCGCCATGCGCTCAAGGACGCGGGGTTCTGCATACTCCTTGGATTCGAAAATATGGTCGAAGAACCCCCATCGGAGCATCGAGTCGGGTGCGTGGGGCTCGAGCAGATGCATGATCACGTTCGCGGTCGGCTGCGCGAGCGACACTACGGCGGACCCTGCGGGATAGGTGATCGTCCGGGTGATGGGCTCGGCCTCGAACTGGGTGATCATGTGCCGGTTCTCAAAAGGCCGCGTTGCCCACTGGACCGAGGTGAACCGCCACGTCCGGACACTCATCTCCGCGGCATTCTCTAGCCGTCGATACGCGATGCCGTGCAGATCGAGACGCTCGATCACGTCGGTCAACGCCGCTGGCACCACATACTCGCGTGGTGTCGTCGCGTCGACGTCGACCACGAGGTCATCGTAAATGGGCACGGTCAGGGTGACCGGGGCGTCTGGGTCGTACTGCACCCATGTGCCACCCGAGACATCGCTGTCGGTGCGCGTGTACTCGACGGCGAGAAACTCATAAGGGCGAGATTCTTCGGTCAGCTTCAATTGCAGCGTGTAGGTGCCGGCATCCTCATGCCGCGTCGCGGTTGCCGCATCGGCGGCATCGACGGCTGCGCGCAAGCGTCCCGGGTTCGCATTCAAGTGGCGCAGCGTCTCGACCAGTATGTCGTACGCGCCGTCCACCCGAGTGCGGTAATCCTTGAGCATGTGCATTTCGACGAGCAGGCCCGGGCGATTCCGGACCGCCGTATAGCCGGTCGAATAGCGCGGCTCGGAGTGGAACACTTCGAAGCCCTTCGCGACATCGGTCCCGTCTTTGAGCACGATGTAGGGCGCGAGCTTGTGGCCGCCAGCCTCGAGCGCCGGGAATATCGATTCGATGAACGCGGCCTGCTGCCACGCGACCAACGCCGGGTCCGCGTTGTCGAAGAGTTCGAGGCCGTAGGTGATGTCGTACTGGTAGTCGGCGCCGTTGGTGTTGTGGATGTCGATGAACAGGTCGGGCAGCCACGCATTGAAGAGCTTCAGCCACGCGCGCATTTCGGGCGCGTCGGCCTTCAAGAAGTCCCGGTTCAGGTTGTAGTTCTGCGCAGTTGCGCGCCATCCCGATTCCTCGGGCCCGTTCTGGTTGATGCGGGTATGCGGATGGAATCGTTCGTGGCCGTCGACGTTGAAAATTGGAATGAACAGTACGATGACATTGTCGAGCAGGTCGCGATGCTTGCCATCGATCGCGATGTCGCGCAGCAACGCAAGGCCCGCGTCCTTGCCCTCGATTTCGCCCGGATGGATGCCGGCCTCGACCAGGACGATTTCCTTGCCAGACGCCCGCGCCGCCGCCGGCGTGAACGCGCCGTCGGACGAGGCGACGAGCACCGCGATGTCACGACCCTCGGGCGACTTGCCGAACACCTGGTAGTCAATCAGCGTGGACTCAGCGGCGAGGCGCTGTGCCCACGCGAGCGTGTCGGCGTGCCGCGCGGTCCGCGCATAGCCGCTGGTCTCGGCAAGCGTCTGCCAGCCGGAATCGTTACCCATACTGTCTCCTGAAGCGAACCACAGGCAAGCGAGGAGTGCGAACGTCCGCATCCACCGAATGGTACCACCGGTCAGTCGGCGGGCGGGTACTCCTGAGCGCCGACCACGAGTGCACCGGGCCCTGCATGGACACCGAGTGCCGGGCCGACTTCGACGAGCCACGACGCCTGCACGTCCGGCAGCGCCGCCACGAGCATCTCGCGCAGGCGCGCGGCATCCCCGGGCGCGTTGCCGTGACTCACAATGAGGCGCCATGACTTTGCGGGGTCAAGTCGTTTCAATACAAAGCGCGCGAATTTACCGACCATGTCCTGTTTGCCGAACAACACGCCGCCAACGCCGACCCGACCGTCCGGTAGCGCAGTGAGAATGGGCCGCAATCGTAGGAAATCGGCAACGGTCTGTTTAGTCCGACTTACACGACCGCCGCGCACCGCGTGTTTGAGGTCGGCAATCGCCGCCCAGGTGAAGGTGCGCGGACGCATCATCTCGAGCCGTGAGGTGATTTCGTCGAGCGGCTTGCCGGCTTGAGCGAGTTCGGCCGCGTACATCGCGAGCAGCCCCTGACCTGCCGCGACGTTCATCGAATCGATGACGCGTACCGGCCCGCCGTCGACGCGCGACGCGGCGGACTCGGCCGCCTGACAGGTGCCGCTGACACGCCGCGTCAGACTGACGGAGAGTACGGCATCGTGGTGCGTGGTCAGGAACTGGAATTGGCGGCGGAAATCGCCCGGCGCCGGTTGCGACGTCATCGGCTGGTGATCGGCACGGGCGAGCGCCTCGTAAAATTCACGCGGCGAAATCGAGACCTTGTCGAGGTAACTCCGATCGCCGAAATGCAGACGCAGCGGGACGATATGGATGTTCAGACGCTCGAGTTCGCTGTCCGGGATGTCGGCGCCGGAGTCGGTGATCACCGCAACGCCGCGCGCGTGGGCTGCGGCCGTTGAGCTTTGGGCCTGCATATCGTCGGCTTTCTGGCTCGAGAGCGTGCCGAACATTTCCGCGATCAGGAACGCTTGTGCAGGGCTGTCGACGTGGACGTGGACTTTGACCTTTTGCTTGGTGCCCGCGATGACGAGGCTCGAGCCGATTTCGGCGAGCTGCTCGCGCAGCGCCCGTCGGTCGATGTTTGTGCCGCTGATGACGCATTCCGTGCAGTAACGGTGCTCGAGGTCGCCGGAATCGGCGGACGCCATCTGGTCGAACCCGGCGTCCGCCTCGCCCGCGGCAATCGGCGGCAAGCCGTCGCGCAGCGAGCCGCTATTGATGTACTCGACGACGCCGCGCAGAAGTTCCACGAATCCCGCGGCGCCCGCGTCGACAACATTCGCTCGTCGCAGCGCGTCGAGTTGCGCGGTGGTTCCAGCCAACGAGCTTTCCGCAGCTTTCAGTCCGTTCTCAAGTAGCGAGGCGAGGTCGCGCACCTGGCCGGTCGCGAGTTGCGCCTCGAGCGACACGGCGAAGTCTGTCAGTACCGTTAGGAGCGTTCCCTCCTTCGGTTCGCTGAGCGCTTCGCGCGCGTAGTCGGCGCCGAGGCGGACCGCACGCGTGAACCGTTTGACCGACAACATACGCAGGGCCGTCGCGCCATCGCTCATGCCTTGAAAGAACTGCGCGAGGATCGCACCCGAATTGCCGCGGGCACCGTCGAGCGCGGAATCGGCGAGCGCGTTCAGGAGGTTACCGACGTGTCGGTCGAGGTTGTTGGTGACGCCAGCGAGTACCGCGCTCAGCGTTAAGGAGATATTTGTGCCCGTGTCACCGTCAGCGACCGGGAACACATTGATCTTGTTCAGATGCTCCTGGCGCGCGATGACGCGCTGTATGCCGGCATGCAACGCGCGGTGGAGGCGAAATCCGTCGATATACCCGATGCCGGGTGTGCTAACCGCTGACATTCGGCCGACTATATAACTATTGCGCAGGGATGCGGAAGCGGACCCCGCGCCACTCAAGCTCAGCGCCGTCGGGTAGTACCGAGATAAGACGCAGGCCGTCCTGCACGATGTCACCTTCGCGATAGAGGCGCCCGTTCAGCATCACGAACCGTCTCGTCGCGTTGTCCGACCAGACGTGGGCATCGACGGCAAGCGGCGGCACGGAGGCCCGCACAGCGGTCGACAACGTCGATAGCAAGGGTGCAGGCGGGAGCGCGGGGGTGTCCACGGCCGCGCGTGTCGGCACCGAGATCTCGGCGAGCGAACTCCCGTGGACGGGTGGCGTAATTTCGATGACGCTCGGCGCCGCCGCGGGTGCCGTTGAGGTCTGGAAGCTGGGTCGAGTGAGCCATCCGGCGATACCCGCGCCAACCACAGCGACGAGCGCGACCCACAGCGCAGTCCGCGTCAGAGGGCGTGGTTGCGCGCGCGGCGGCATTGCCTGCGTCACGCGCCGGCTGACATCCCGCTCACGCGAACGATCGGCTCGCCGTAGTGCGTCAAGAATCAGGGACATGAGCGCTCAGGCGTGGACCGCCGCTGGCGGAGATTCCGTCAAGATGGACGAGTGTTTGCTCGCCGGCGACGCCGTCGACGGCGAGGCCCAGTGATTGTTGAAACTCGCGCACGTTGGCTTCGAGCTCCGCGTCGAAAACCATCCCTTCGGGTGCTTCGAACGCCCGGCGGAGCCATGCGACGCTCTCGCCCACGTAGCCTCGTTGCAACGCGGATTCCGGAATTGGCGGTCGCCATAGCAGCAGGTATTCCCCAAGCCAGAGTTGATCGAGGGCGAGCAACGGGACTTCACGTGTTTCACCATCAATCCACAGTCGCGCAGCAGCGCGGTCAATACCGACCAGCAATACGGTGCGTGTGACGCCGTCCGCACGCAGCTCGAGTAGCGCTGGACGGTCCAGTACGCGCAGGTTGTTCCACGTGCCGCGCCCGCGAACGCACGCGAGATTCGCATCTGCAGCCGCCGTGCATAGGTGCTCGGGCAGTCCAGCGGGTGGCGCCACACCCCAGCGGTCGAGCAACGCCGCGGAAGCGCCCGCGAGGTTGTCGGCCGCAGGCAGCGTCAGCGCTGCACCGGACACGCGTTCGGGTTCCGGCGCCGGAACGCGCACGAGCATCGGGACGGGGTCGACGACCATCGGCATCGGCGGCGCGAGATGCCAGGCGACGGCGCTACCGACGGTTGCGACAAACGCCGCGACCCCAATCGCTGCGGCCCAACGCACGCGCGGTGTCTCGAGTTCGCCGGCCACCTCTCGGGCGGCGCGCCTGACGAGCGCCGCATCGACGCGGCGCGCGCCGTCTGCAAACGCGCCGAGCAACGCACGATCGCAGACGATGTTGATGCGACGCGGGATACCTCCGCTCATGCGGTGAACTGCGCGCAGCGCGCGTGGCGTGAAAAGTGTGTCGCCCGCGCCGCCCACCTCAAGACGATGCCGCACATACGCCGCGGTTTCCCGTGGGTCCAGCGGTTCAAGGTGGTAACGGGCGGTGATTCGCTGCGCAAGCTGTCGAAGATCATTCCGCGCAAGCGTGTCGCGAAGTTCCGGTTGTCCAATGAGAAGAATCTGTAGCAGCTTCTCACGGTGTGTTTCGAGATTTGTCAGTAGGCGAATCTGTTCAAGCAGGTTGACGTCGAGATTCTGCGCCTCGTCGACGATCAACACGGTGCGTCGACCGCGTTCGTGCGCAGCGAGTAGATGGTGGTTCAGCGCGTCGGTGAGTTGTTTCGGAGAGTGTGGATCGGCCGGAAGCGGGACGCCCAGTTCGTCGCAGATCGTTTCCAGAAATTCAGTGAGCGATACGCGTGGGTTGTAAACGAGCGCCGCGTCGACATTCGTCGGCAATTGATCGAGCAGAGTGCGAGTCAGCGTCGTCTTGCCGGTCCCGACCTCGCCGGTCAACTGAATGAAGCCGCCGCCTTCCGTCACGCCGAATAGAAGGTGTGCCAGCGCTTCGCGATGGCGTTCGCTGAGATAGAGGTAACGCGGGTCCGGTGTTATCGAGAAAGGCCGGTCGCGGAGGCGGAACCAGTCGGCATACATGCCTCGATTCTACCTGCTCAGGCCTCCGGCGCGATGTACCCCGGCGGGAATTCGGCGATGATTTCGCTGACGGCTGCGGCAATCGCCTCATCGGTGTAGTTCTGCGCGTCGACGGTATTGCGTACCCATCCGCGCCACATCAGGTCGCGGGTGTCGGCGTTGAGGACGTCGATTATCAATGTGCCTTCCTGATAGCCCTCGATGCGCGGGAAATAATGGTCGCCAACATGCATCGAGCCGTAGCCATGTCGCCAAGGGCGCCCGATACCCAGTCCGATGCTGAAGCCGCCGCGATCGCGCAGGCGCTCACGACTCGCAGTGTGGTATGTGACGAGGAAATCCGCATCCGCAGGATGCTCGGTGCGGGAATAGCCGCGCTGTAGCAACGCATTGCCAACCGCGCGCTGGACTTTGCGCGTGAGAAGCTGGCTGTCGAGTACCGGATCCTCGATGTCGTCGACGACCGGATCGAGCCAGGCGAATGTCTGTAACGTGTCAAAGCGCGCGCTGCCATCGTAGTCAGTCGCGACGCGGCTGCCCGCACACGCGGCGAGCACGAGTGCGGCAAGGCCGATGACAGCATGTTTTAGCGAGGTCTTCATACGGTTGATTGGACCGCCGGAAACGTGCGAGGTTCCGTGCGCAACCGAACGCTTAATACGAAGTCGAGATGTATTGGCGCATCGATTCCGCTTCGGCTTGGGTCTCCTCCATCCGCGCCTTCACGACGTCCCCGATGGAAATAATGCCGACGAGCGCGCCGTTTTCCACGACCGGGACGTGTCGGAAACGATGACGCGTCATGAGTTGCATCACGGATTCGATGCTCGCGTCGGGCGATGTTGTGTGCACTGGCGTACTCATCAACTCACCGGTCGTCTGGCGTCCGAGTTGTTCGCCGTGCCGCGCAAACTGACGCAACACATCGCGCTCGGTGAGGATACCGGCCGGAAGACCATCTGGGCCTGCAACGATTGCGCTGCCAACGCCACGGTCGCACATTGCTGCGACGGTTTTCGTGATGGTGTCATCACGCTCTACGAGCAGCACATCACCACCTTTTTGATCGAGGATTTTCCGCACTGTCATAAGGCCGCCTCCGGATGCGCGAGTCTGTAGACAAGTATGGACCTATTGCGACAGTTCTCAAGTCGGGCTACTTTAGCGCCCGTCGGCGACGGAGTTGCCGTCCTTTTCCTCCGTCGTCGAAGGATACAAAATCGAATGAGTCACCCCGAACGCCGCCACCAGGCGGTGACGGCCTTGATGCGCCAACTATTTCGCCAAGACCTGACCGGCGTATCTGTCGATGGGTTTGCGTCGTTGTTTCTCGAACAGTTGACCGGTCTGCTGATGCTGGATACTGCGGTGCTCATCCTCGATGGCCGTATCCGCGCGGTGGGTCGGGTGCCCGACCGTGCCACGCTTGAGGAGGACGACTCGCTTTCCTGGGCACGCGACGAGGGTGCGGGCGTGGAGCTTGCGTTGGGTAACGTAGGCGGAGAGATCGCGGAGTCCGCGCTGGGTATTTTCGTCTGCCTCGTCGAGCGGCGGCGCGCCGAGCAACGGCTGATGCACGATGCTTTCCACGACGCATTGACCGGGCTGCCGAATCGCGCATTGTTCCTCGAGCATCTCGACCACGCGATGGAGCGTGCTCGACGGTCGTCGGGTTACATGTTCTCCGTTCTATTTATCGACCTCGATCGTTTCAAGCTCGTCAACGATGGGCTTGGGCACGACGCCGGGGACAAACTGTTGGTTGGTTTCGCGCAGCGGCTTCGTCGACTGGTGCGTGGTGGAGACGTCGTCGCGCGCCTCGGCGGTGACGAGTTTGCGATCCTTGCGGACGAGCTCGCGGAGGTCAACGACGCAATCCAGATGGCGAGCCGGATTAAAAACGGCATGCAGGCTCCGTTCGAGTTTGACGGTCGCACAATCAGCATGAGCGCGAGCGTCGGCGTCGCGCGGAGCGCGCCGAGATATGAGCAGGGCAGCGAGCTATTGCGAGATGCAGACATCGCGATGTGTCGCGCGAAGGCGCAAGGCGGCGGCACGCATCTGATGTTTGATGCTGAGATGCACGCCAGCAGCGTGGCCCGTATGCAACTGGAGACGGACTTACGGGCCGCGGTGGGTGGAAATCAACTGCGTCTCGCTTACCAGCCAATCATCCGGGTCGCGGATGGACGACTCGCGGGTTTCGAGGCGTTGTTGCGGTGGCGTCACCCCACGCGCGGCAATATTCCGCCGGCTGATTTCATCAGTGTGGCGGAGGAAACCGGCTTGATCGTACGCATCGGGCGGTGGACGCTCGGCGAAGTTTGTCGGCGCTTGTCGGTGCTGAACCACAATCGTGCTTCCCCGGTTTCCATCAGCGTAAACCTGTCGGACCGTGAATTCTTGCAGCCGGGTCTCGTCAACGAGATTGAATACGCGCTACGGGAGCATGGCGTGCGTCCGGAAACGTTGCATATCGAACTCACCGAGCGAATGTTGATGGCGCACACGTCAATAGCGACCGAGGTGTTGCCCCGCCTCCGGGAAATCGGCGTGAAGTTGATGCTCGATGACTTCGGAACCGGACAGTCGTCGCTGAGCCGGCTCGAGCGCCTGCCGGTCGACGCACTGAAGCTCGACTATTCGTTCATTCGGGGTATGGATACAAACCGTGTGCGCGGCGGTATTGTGCGCGCGGTCGTTGGTCTCGCCCATGACCTCGATATCAAGGTCGTCGCCGAGGGTGTTGAGAGCGCGGAGCAGCTCAATTTATTGCGCGCGGCGGGATGCGATTTCGCGCAGGGCTACCTTTTCTCTGAGGCGCTTGAGGACCGTAGCGTCAGTCCGATGCTCGCGCGCGAGGCTTGGCTACCGGCGTGAACTTCGCCGCCTCGGTGCCGAGCGCGTCGAACTCGAAGTCGTCGACCGCGATCACCGCAGCGGTGAGTTCCGCGGCGCGAGCAAGTTGTCCGTACTCGGTGTCGCTGATGAGGCCCGCGTCCCGCGCGGCTCGCGCATCCTCCGTCTCGCCGGTGCGCTGCAACTCGCGCAGCTTCCGATAGGCGGCATCTGCCTTGATGACGGCCTGCAGTGCGAGGCCAAGCTGGCCGACCGGGTCGCTAGCGTCGTCCGGCGTGTAGATATCCGCGCACAGCCGTGCACGGACCGACGTCGATTCCATCAGTTGGTCGGCAACCTCGTGGCCAAGCCGGTCGCTCGGCGCGGAGTAAGTGCGACCGAGCGGGAAGCTCAGAATGCGCAATACGAACGCCACCGGTCGATTCGGAAAATTGCGTAGGAATCCGTGCAGTTGTTCCTGAAACCGGTACAGCTGCGTCCGTAAAGCCCATTCGACCAATGGCAGGTCCGCGGTCTGGCGGCCATCGTCCTCGAATCGTTTGAGAATTGCAGAGGTGATGTAGAGGTGGCTCAGCAAATCGCCGAGTCGGCCCGAGAGCTTTTCACGCCGCTTCAAGTCGCCCCCCATCACGAGCATCGCAACGTCGGCAGCGAGCGCGAATGACGCCGCGAAGCGATTCAGGTGCTGGTAGTAACGGCGAGTCGGTGACGACGGCGCCGCGGAGAATCGCGACATTGTCAGCGCCATCCAGAACGAGCGCACAGCGTTCGAGATCGCGAAACCGACGTGCCTAACGAGTGCGCGGTCGAAGCGCACGAGACCGGCGTCGGGGTCGGGGTCGCGCGCGGCTTCCATTTCCTCGAACACGAACGGATGACAGCGGATTGCGCCTTGACCAAAGATGATGAGGCTGCGCGTTAGGATGTTCGCGCCCTCGACGGTGATGGCAATCGGCACGGACTGCCATGATCGTCCGAGCCAGTTGCGGGGCCCGAGGCAGATGCCCTTGCCGCCGTGTACATCCATCGCATCGTTCGCGACGCTACGACCGAATTCGGTTGCGTGATACTTCGCAATTGCGCCGGCGACTGCGGGCTTCTCGCCGGCATCCAGCGCGGCAGCCGTGAAGCTGCGCAACGCGTCAACCGCATAGGTAAAGCCACCGATGCGCGCGAGCGCCTCTTCGATGCCTTCGAATCGCCCGATCGGTAGCCCAAACTGGTGGCGGACGCGTGCGTACGCACCGGTCGCCCAACACGCGAACTTCGCACCACCGGTCGCGTTCGCAGGCAGCGAGATGGAGCGGCCAACCGAGAGGCATTCCATCAGCATGCGCCAGCCTTCACCCACCATCGCGGAACCGCCGACGATGAAATCAAGTGGGACGAACACGTCGGTACCGCGCACGGGACCGTTATGGAACGGAATGTTCAGCGGGAAATGACGGCGCCCGATTTCCATCCCTGGCGTGTCGCGTGGAATGAGCGCGAGCGTGATGCCGCGATCCTCGTCGCCGCCGAGCAGGCCGTCGGGATCCTTGAGCCGGAACGCTAGCCCAATCACGGTCGCGATTGGTGCGAGTGTGATGTAGCGCTTGTCGAACGTGAGTCGCATACCCAGCACGTCTTCGCCGTTCCACTCGCCGCGGCAGACCACGCCGGTGTCCGGCAGCGACGCAGCGTCGGAACCGGCGGTCGGACCGGTCAGTGCAAAACAGGGAATGTCTTCACCACGCGCGAGGCGGGGCAAGTAATGGTCCTTCTGCGCCTCGGTGCCGTACATCAACAAGAGTTCCGCAGGCCCGAGTGAGTTCGGCACGGCGACCATCGATGCGGCGGTCGGACTGCGAGACGCGATCTTGCCGAGCACTTGTGAATGCGCGTACGCCGAGAACTCGAGGCCACCGTAGTGCTTCGGGATAATCATCGCGAAAAAGCCATTGGACTTGATGTAGTCCCAGGCCTCGGGCGATAAGTCGGCCCGCTCGTGCGTGATTTCCCACTCGTTCAACATCCCGCACAGGGTCTCTACGGGGCCATCGAGGAACGCGCGTTCCTCATCACTGAGTCGGGGTGCGGCGAGTGCGTGTAGGTCGCGCCATGCGGGAATGCCGCTGAACAAAGTGCCTTCCCAGCCGACGGTGCCGGCCTCGAGCGCGTCGCGCTCGGTGTCCGACATCGAGGGAAGCACGCGACGGAATGCAGCGAACGCTGGACGCGAGAGGTACTCGCGTCGGATGGCGACGACATTCAGGGGAATCGCGACGGCGGCGAGCACCAGCCAACCGAGCAACGCGAGCCAGCCCGAGTCACCGAACAGCGTGTAGAGCAGGACAAACCCGGCGGCGACCGCGGTGGATGTCGCGAGCGACGCGCGGTACCACGCAAGGGCCCCGAAGGTCGCGAATAACAGCACCAGCCAAAGTACGGTTTCCATGGCTGAATCTTAGCAGCCCTACTGGGCGGCGGCCCGCTCAGGTGGCGGCCTGCTGCGACGGCCGGACCGAACTCGCCGCTGCCGCTTCCCTCGACTGCGCGGCTGATTGACTGCCGCCTTGGGTGACCGGTTCTACCGCGGCAACTCTGCGCGGCGCCTTCGGTGGAGGGCTTACCCACGGACGTCTCGGTCGCTCCCGGCGAGTTGTCCGTCCGCTCCGCTGGCCGGCTGCCGTCGTGTCGCCAAGGTTCGCTGCGTCAGGTGGGAGCGGCGCTTCGCGCCGCGATGGTCGCGCCACCGGCGTGTCCCGTTGGTGCCTGACCCCATGTGTCCCATGGCACCGCGCGATGGTTATGCCACCGGCGCTCTCGCGGCGACGAGGCGTTAGCCGAGCAGTTCCTCGACGCCGGCGCGCTCCTCACGGAGCTCCGAGTTGGTCGCGTCGAGCCGCTCGCGGCTGAATGCGTCGATATCGAGCCCTTGGACGATCTCGTACTGGCCGCCCTTGCAAGTGACCGGGAATGAGTAGACGACGCCTTCTTCGATGCCGTAACTGCCATCGGACGGAATCCCCATCGACGTCCAGTCACCGTCGGCGGTGTCGAGCGCCCAGGTCCGCATATGGTCGATCGCGGCCGACGCTGCCGATGCGGCAGAAGACGCACCGCGCGCCTTGATGATCGCGGCGCCGCGTTGCTGGACGGTGGGGATGAAGGTCTCAGTGAGCCAAGCGCTGTCGAGCCGCTCAATGGCCGGCTTACCGGAGACCAACGCGTGGCTGACGTCCGGGTACTGAGTGGACGAGTGGTTGCCCCAGATGGTCATACGAGTGATGTCGCTGGTATGGACGTCCAGCTTCAGCGCGAGCTGCGCGAGCGCGCGGTTATGGTCGAGGCGCGTCATCGCCGTGAATTGACGGCGGTCGAGGCGCGGCGCGTTGCTCGCTGCGATCAGTGCGTTCGTGTTCGCGGGGTTGCCCACGACGAGCACGCGCACGCCCGAATCTGCATGGTCGTTCATCGCCTTGCCTTGGACCGAGAAAATCGCCGCGTTCGCGGTGAGTAGGTCCTTGCGCTCCATGCCCGGGCCGCGCGGACGGGCGCCGACGAGCAGTGCGTAGTCGGTCGACGCAAACGCATCTTCCGGCTTGTCCGTGGCGACGATGTCGACAAGGAGCGGAAACGCACAATCGCGCAGCTCCATTACGACGCCTTCCAGTGTCGGCAACGCTGGCGTGATTTCAAGTAACTGAAGGATGACCGGTTGGTCGGGGCCGAGCATGTCGCCAGCCGCGATACGGAACGCGAGCGCGTAGCCAATTTGACCGGCGGCGCCTGTAATGGTGATTCGAACGGGTTTTTTCATGGCGGCGATTTTAGCATGTGAATTGACCGTATCCCGCTGCGCGCGGTACCGTGTGCCACCTTGAATACGACCACGCTAAACCTCGAAGAAATGCTGGCCAGCGCGAACCGCTTGGCCGCCGAAGGCCGCCTCGCCGATGCGGATGCCCTGTTTTCGCGTGTCCTCGAGGCAGCGCCAGAACATCCACTTGCGCTGCGGTTCAAAGCGTTTCAAGCGCTCGAGGCCGGGCAACACCCCATCGCGGAGGGTTTCCTGCGCCGCCTAATCGCGTGCGCGCCCGACGACGCGTGGGCCTGGTACAACCTGGCGCTCGCGGTGTACTCGCAGGACCGTTTCGATGACGCGCTCGCCGCGCTCGACGAGAGCCTGAAGCATGATCACGAGCAGCCGACCGCGTGGCTGTACCGTGGCATCCTGTTGCAGGACTTCAAGCGCCACGACGATGCGGTCATCAGCTTCTTGCGCGGCGTGAAGATTGCAGAGAAACATGGGCTGGTCCCGGAAGACCCCGACATGCAGCGCTTGATGCAGCATGCGAGCGCGGTCGTGGCTTTCGAGTTGAATAGCCGCCTTGATGCCGCGCTTGCACCCGTCATCGATCGGTTCGGCGCCGAAGCAGTCGCGCGGATCCGCAAGGGCGCCGATATTTTCGTCGGAAAGCGCCCGTTCGAGGGGGCGCATCCGCTGTGGCGTCCTAGCCTTTTCTATGTGCCTGACCTCACGCCACGCATGTTCTTCGAGCGCGAAGAATTCCCGTGGACGGCGCAGGTCGAAGCGGCCACGGCCGAGATTCGCGATGAGATGCGCGCGGTGCTTGAGGACGGCGAGGGTTTGAAGCCGTACGTGAACCATGCGGCCGGCACCCATCAGGCGCGCACCTGGGCCAGCATCAATCAGTCCAAGGATTGGTCGACGTTCCACTTCTTCCGGCACGGCGAGCGCTACGACGAGAATTGCCGCCGGTGTCCGCGCACGGCCGAGTTGCTCGATTCGCTCGATCTCAATCGCGTCCCGGGCTATGGCCCGGAAGCGATGTTCTCTGTATTACGGCCGCATACGCGCATTCCGGCCCATTACGGCTCCGTGAACGGGCGCGTGATCGTGCACCTGCCGCTTGTGGTGCCCGAGAACTGCGGTGCGCTACGCGTCGGCGACCAGCAACGCGCGTGGACCGAGGGCGAGCTCATGATGTTCGATGACTCGTTCCAGCACGAGGCGTGGAACGACAGCGACGAAACCCGGGTTGTGCTGATATTCGATAGCTGGAATCCGCAATTGAGCGCCGCCGAGCGCGAAGGCTTCTCCGAGGTGCTGCAGGCTGCGCAGCGCTTCAATAACCTGCTCTGATTTAACATAACGCACCGTTTGGTCCCGTAATCGGGACTTAAGGGCTTGCACTTTCAAAAACAGGTGTTATAGTCAGCTACAACACTATACGAGTGGGATGGTCCGATGGATCCGAACTGGAACGACAGTCAACCAATTTACCGCCAGCTGCGCGACCGCGTCGTGGCGATGATTATCGAGGGCGTATTGAACGACGGCGAAGCGCTGCCGTCCGTGCGCAACGTCGCGGCCGAATACCAACTCAACCCATTAACGGTCCTCAAGGGCTATCAGGCGCTCGTCGACGAGGACCTCGTCGAGAAGCGGCGTGGCCTCGGGATGTTCGTCAAAGAAGGTGCGCGCAAGAAGCTCACGCGCGACGAACGCCAGCGTTTCATCGAGGAAGAATGGCCCTTGGTCGTCGAGACGATCAATCGCCTCGGCATTGACGCCGAAGAATTGCTGAAGGTTTTGGATAAGAACGGGGAATCACGATGAACACGCTGATCAAGGCAAAGGGGCTCAGCAAGCAGTACGGCACACTGCGCGCGCTCGACGACGTGAGCTTTTCGATCGAGCCAGGCCGCATCGTCGGTCTGATCGGTCCGAACGGCGCGGGCAAGACGACGGCGCTCAAAGCGATTCTCGGTCTCGCGGACTTCGATGGTGAGCTCGACGTGCTCGGCTTCGACCCGCGCAAACAGCGCCACCGGATGATGCAGGAGGTGTGTTTCATCGCCGATGTCGCGACGCTTCCGCGATGGATGCGCGTGCATCAGGCGATTGATTTCGTCGAGTCGGTGCATCCGCGCTTTCGTCGTGACCGCGCCGAACATTTTCTCGCCCGCACCGAGATCCGGCGTGACAGCAAGGTCAAGGCGCTGTCGAAGGGCATGGTCACGCAGTTGCATCTCGCACTCGTGATGGCGATTGACGCGCGGCTGCTCGTGCTCGACGAGCCGACACTCGGGCTGGACATCCTATTCCGCAAGGAGTTCTACACCACGCTCCTCAGCGATTACATGGATGACGACAAGACCATCATCGTGACGACGCACCAGGTCGAGGAAGTCGAGAAGATTCTCACGGACCTCATGTTCATCCATCACGGCAAGATCGTGCTCGACGTGTCGATGGAGACGCTCGAGCAGCGCTTCGCCGAGGTGCTCGTTCCGCCCGACCACGCCGCTGAAGCGCGCGCGTTAGGCCCGATTCATGAGCGCGAAGTATTCGGCAAACGGCTGTTCATATTCGACGGTGTCGACCGTGAACGCATCGCCCGGTTCGGCGAGGTCCACACGCCGAGTGTGTCCGATCTCTTTGTCGCGAAGCTGAGGGGGGCGACCGCATGAAGACTTTCATTGCATTGGTGCGGCGCGAGCATTGGGAATCATCGGCGTTCTGGATCGTTCCCGGCGTATTCGCGCTGCTGCTGGTTGCGGGCAGCCTGTTCGGTTTCTTCTCGCTGTGGCAACACGGCGTCGACCCCGAAGACCTGCGCCACGGGCTCGATAATCTCGCCGACATGGCCGGCGACGAGCGCCGTGAGATTCTCAAAATCGCGCTGTTGAGCGCCGCTGCGCCTTTTAACGTGTTCCTCATCGGCGTCACGTTCTTCTATGCGCTGGATGCGCTGTACTCAGACCGCAGGGACCGGAGCGTGCTGTTCTTCAAATCGTTGCCGGTGTCCGACCTGCAGACGGTATTGTCGAAGCTCGCAATGGCGTTGGTGGTTGGCCCTGCGCTGACTTTCGCAGTCGTGGCGGTGTTCCAGGTGTTCACGCTACTGCTCGGCACCGGCCTTATGTTGTGGTCGGGGACGGACGCCTGGTACCTCGGGCTCGACCCACTCGCGCTCCTCTACGCGTGGTCGACGATGGCGTGGGCGCTGTTCGCGCAGTCCCTCGTGTACCTGCCGATTGTGGCGTGGCTGATGCTCGCTTCGGCGTGGGCGAAAAAAGCGCCGTTCCTGTGGGCGGTCGTGCCGCCGGTTGCGGTGCTCATCGTTGAGGGTTGGATACGGCGCTTCGACGGCGACACCGTGCTCGGCAATTGGCTCGCCGACCGCGTCGCAAATGCGCTGCCGTTGTCGTTCAACGTGGTCGGTCGCGGCGATGGACTGCGCATATCGACCCATGGCGGTGTGCTCAGCGCCGATGGCGGCATCAGAGTGAATTTTGACCTGCTGTGGAGCGGGATGGTGTGGCAAGGGGTGGCGATCGCCGCGGTCCTGTTGGCTGGCGCAGTCTGGCTACGCAGATACCGTGCCGAGGCCGAATAATGGGAAAGGAGAAGCTTGTGTATAGAAATATTGCAGTCGCCGCGTTGGCGATGGTGATGGGGTCGGGTTGCGTGCTCGTGGTCGCCGACGGTGAAGTGGTCCGCGACGGCAAGCGGAACAGCGTGCTCGAACAACAGAAATACAATCAGGTTGCGGTGCCGAAAATCGCGCTTGGCACGTCGATCGACGCCGTGCGCGACGACCTCGGTGAGCCGCACTTTGCGGAAGCATTCAGCGGAGAGGATGGCGAGTACCGCGTGTTGTTCTATCGCACGCACCGCACGCACCAAGACGGCGATACCACCCGCGACGAGACGACGCCGGTCGTGTTCCGTGATGGCGCGGTGGTCGGTATCGGCGACGACTTTTACCGTCGCTTGACCGGGGGCTAGTCCCGAAAGTTGGTGTATTGCAGCGGCTGGCCGAGCTCGGCTTGCTTGCTCCGCAACAACGCGATGACCTCCTGCAGGTCATCGCGTTTTTTTCCGGTGACGCGAACTTGGTCGCCCTGGATCGCGGCTTGAACCTTCATTTTCTCATCCTTGATCATGCGCACGATTTTCTTCGCAAGTTCCGAGCTGATGCCCTGCTTAACCTTCAATAACTGCTTCGCTTTGTCACCGGAGATTGCTTCGATCTTCCCGGGTTCGACGGACGCGACGTCGATACCGCGTTTAGCGAGCTTCTGATACAGGATGTCCGTCACCTGTTCCAGCTGGAAGTCGCTGTCGCCGTAGGCCATGAGTGATTCCTCGACGCGCTCGACCTTCGCGCTCGATCCCTTGAAGTCGTAGCGGTTGCCGATTTCGCGCATCGCCTGATCCACTGCGTTGGTCAACTCGTTCATGTCCACTTCGGATACAACGTCGAAAGATGGCATCGCTATTCCTCCTGCAATTCTAGAATGGTGCAAGCCTGGTCTACGGTGAGCGCGTGCATCGCCCGCACCGCCTTCGCGCGTGCTGTAGCGAGGGTGTCCGCGCGGGCGAGCGTCACGCCCATGCGTCGCTTACCTTGCACCGTCGGTTTACCGAAAAGCCGAAGTGCCGTGCCTGGTTCTGCCAGCGCCGCTTCGACGCCGCCGAACGCGACGCCTTCGGCATCACCGGCAACGACGATTGCGCACGAGGCGGACGGCCCGCACTGAACGATGTCGGGAATGGGGAGGCCGAGAATCGCGCGCACATGCAGCGCGAATTCGGATAGATCCTGTGAAATCAGCGTAACCAACCCGGTGTCGTGCGGGCGCGGCGAGACTTCGCTGAACCAGACCTCGTCCCGCTTCACGAAGAACTCGACGCCGAACAGACCGCGGCCGCCGAGCGCGTCGGTGACTGCGTGCGCAGCCGCTTGCGCACGCTCGAGCGCGAGTGCGCTCATCCCGTGCGGCTGCCAGGACTCGCGGTAATCACCGTCAATCTGGCGGTGGCCGATGGGCGCGCAGAATGACGTCCCGCCCGCATGACGAACGGTGAGTAGCGTGATTTCGTAATCGAAATCAATGAACCCTTCGACGATGACGCGCCCGGCGCCCGCGCGCCCGCCGCGCTGCGCGGTTGACCAGGCCTCGTCGACATCACTGGCCACCCGAACTGTGCTTTGGCCTTTTCCCGATGAGCTCATCACGGGCTTCACGACACAGGGCATGCCGATTTGTGCGACCGCGTCGCGGTATTCGCTTTGTGTATCGGCGAATCGGTATGGCGATACGGCGAGCTGCAATTCCTCGGCGGCGAGCCGACGGATGCCCTCGCGATCCATCGTGAGGCGCGCCGCCCGTGCGGTTGGGATGACCGTCAGCCCATTGGCTTCGAGCGCGACGAGGGTCGCCGTCGCGATCGCTTCGACCTCCGGCACGACGAGCGTTGGCTCTACCCGCTCGATCAGCGCTTCAAGCGCGGCGCCGTCGAGCATGTCGAGCACTTCGAACCGGTGTGCGACCTGCATGGCAGGCGCATCCGGATATCGGTCGGCGGCAATCACCTCGACGCCGAGGCGTTGCGCTTCAATCGCAACTTCCTTGCCGAGCTCACCGCTACCAAGCAGTAGCAGGCGCGTGGCGGAGGGGGTCCCGGGCGTGCCAAGCGAAATCATCGAGCAATGTTACCAAGCTTGACCCACCGGCCGCGCTTGCCTCTTAATGGCCCGACGGTTTCCTGGAGATTCGCATGCGACTGCCACTGCTCTTCGTCATTCTGTCCGTCTCGTCGGCTGCATTCGCCGAGACGCCGTTTCCGTCCACTTACAAGCCGCTCCCACCCGAAACGGTGCTGTTGCAGAACGCGACGCTCCTGACCGGAGATGGTGCGCGACACGACGGCGCCGACCTATTGCTCGTTGATGGCCGTATCGCGCAGATTGGCGAGGGTATCAGCGCCCCGGACGGTGCGCGTGTGATCGATGCGAGTGGCAAGTGGGTCACGCCGGGGCTCATCGACAACCATTCACACCTCGGTGTGTATCCCTCACCGGGGGCTGCCGCGCATTCCGACGGCAATGAAATGACCTCGCCGAATACGGCAGAGGTCTGGGCCGAGCATTCGGTGTGGGCCCAGGACCCCGGGTTCGTGCGCGCACTCGAGGGCGGGGTGACGACCCTGCAGATCCTGCCGGGCTCGGCAAACCTGATTGGTGGGCGGAGCGTGACGGTCCGTAACCTGCCCGGACGCACGGTCCAGGACATGAAGTTTCCCGGTGCGCCGTACGGGATGAAAATGGCCTGCGGTGAGAATCCGAAACGCGTTTACGGCGGCAAGGGGCGCGCACCCTCGACGCGCATGGGTAACGTCGCCGGCTACCGCGCGGCGTGGATCGCGGCCGCCGAGTACCGCGAAAAACTCGACGGTGACGAACCGCCGAAACGCGACTTACAACTCGAGACGCTCGCGGGCGTGCTGGCCGGCGAGATCCTTGTGCACAACCATTGCTACCGGGCCGACGAGATGGCGGTGATGCTCGATATCGCGGACGAGTTCGGCTACAAGGTCACGTCGTTCCACCATGCGGTCGAAGCGTACAAAATCGCCGACCGTCTCGCGGAAGCCGGCGTGTGCTCGTCCATGTGGGCCGATTGGTGGGGTTTCAAACTCGAGGCCTGGGACGGCATCCGCGAGAACATCGCCATCGTCGAGGCAGCGGGTGCCTGCGCAATCGTGCACTCGGATTCGGACATCGGCATCCAGCGACTGAACCAAGAAGCCGCGAAAGCGATGGCAGCCGGGCAGCGCGCCGGGCTTGAAATCGGGCCCGAGACCGCAATCCGCTGGATTACCTTGAATCCAGCGCAATCGCTGGGCGTGGCCGATGAGACCGGCAGCCTTGAGGTCGGCAAGCGTGCCGACGTCGTGTTGTGGGACCGCAATCCTTTCAGCGTCTACGCGCGTGCAGAAATCGTGTTTATCGACGGGGCCCGTGCCTACGACCAGGGCGACCCCGAACGGCAGCCACGCACCGACTTCGAACTCGGCGCCCATACCGGAGGTGCACGATGAAGCTACTTCACTTCACCGCCGCCGCTGTGCTCGCCACCGTCTCCACCTACGCAACCGCAGAAACCGTGGCCATCACGGGTGCGACGGTCCACACGATGACGCGCGCGGGCACGCTCAACGACGCGACCGTCGTCATCGTCGATGGTCAGCTTCGCGCAATCGGTAACGGCGTTGCGGTGCCCGATGGCGCGCGTGTGATTTCGGGGGATGGACTCGTCATAACGCCCGGACTCTTCGATGCATGGGGCGAGATGGGCCTTGTTGAAATCAGCGCTGTCGACGGTACGAACGACTCCAGAGCGGAGGATACCGACTACGGTGCTGCGCTCAACGTCGCCGATGCGGTAAACCCGCGCTCGGAGCTCATCGCGGTCAATCGTATCGAAGGGGTGACGCGCTCGGTCGTTGCGCCGACCGCCGATGGATACCTGATTGGCGGGCAAGCGATTGTGATTAACCTCGGTGGCGCCGGAGACTGGCTCGAGAAGAGCCCGGCCGCGCTCGCCGTTCAACTCGGCGAGCGCGGCGCCTCGCTGTCGGGCGGCTCACGCGCGGCCGCGCTTCTTGCACTGCGTGAAGCGTTGACTGACGCCCGTGATTACGGGCGTAATCGCTCGGCATTCGAACGCGGCTCGCGACGCGCCTACGCGCGCTCGCGGCTCGATCTTGAAGCGTTGCAACCCGTGCTCAAGGGTGACATTCCCATCGTCGCGCTCGTGCACCGCGCTGCAGACATCGAAGCGTTGTTGCGGCTGAAGCGCGAGTTCAAGTTGCGGGTAATCGTATCGGGCGGCGCCGAAGCATGGCTGGTCGCGGATCAGCTCGCAGCGGAATCCGTCCCGGTCATCGTCGACCCGCTGATGAATTTACCCGGTAGCTTCGAGCTGCTGCGCGCGACGGGTGAGAATGCCGCGCGTCTGCATGCCGCCGGCGTGAGCGTTGCGTTCGGGACCAACGATTCGCACAACGCGCGAAATCTTCGGCAGGCCGCGGGCAATGCCGTCGCCCGTGGGCTGCCGTGGGATGTCGCGCTCGCCGCGACCACGGTCACCGGCGCCCGCGCGTTCGGCATCGACGCGTCGCTCGAAGCGGGCAAGGTCGCCGACCTAGTCGTGTGGGACGGCGATCCGCTCGAACTGTCTAGTTTCCCCGTCGCGGTGTTCATCAATGGCGCGTCGATTCCACTGACCAGCAGGCAGACGGAGTTGCGCGACCGTTATTTGCGCAAGCCCGACGCGCTGCCACATTCCTACAGGTAACCTCATGACTGGACTTACGATTACTCCAATCTACGCGGCCGTCCTCGCGCTGCTCGTCGTCGGCCTCACGCTGCGCGTGGTTCGGCTTCGGTGGAAGTTCAAGGTCGGTATTGGTACCGGCGACGAGCGCGACCTCGCAAAAGCGATCCGTGCGCACGGCAACGCGACCGAGACAATCCCGCTCGCACTCCTGCTCATGCTCCTGGTGGAGCTTGGCCAAGTGCCGGCGGTGGCCTTGCATTCGGCGGGCATTGCGCTCGTCATTGGACGCTTTGCGCATGCGTTCGGATTGAGCCAGCACGCAGGTACCTCGCCCGGCCGAATGGCCGGAATGCTGCTCACGCTCCTGGTCGTGCTGTTTCTGACTGGCATCCTCATCGGGCGGGCCGTCTCATCGACGATGCACTGAACGCGGACCTACTCGCACGGCTGCATCAGATCGCAGCCGAGGCGCCGGTACCGCTCGAGATCCCGCCGCGCATTTTTCAGTCGCTCGGCGGTCACTTCACCGCATTCGACGCGGACGCTGCGTCGCTCTCCGCGCGGTTTCCCGTCAAGCAAGACTATCGGAACCCGTTAGGTTTCATGCAGGGCGGGATGATTATCGCCGCCATCGACAACACCATGGGGCCGCTGTGCTTCCTCAGCGGATTTCTCGGGGTCTCCACCCAAATCAATACGACGTTCGTCCGCCCGGTCACCCCGACCGAGGAGTGGCTCGACGTCGACGCTCGAATCGTTGAACGGACTGCAACGCTCGCGCAGGTGTCGGCGCGCGCCATCAACGGCGCCGGCAAGACCGTGGTGCTCTGCCAGGCTACGTTCGCGCTCGCGCGTCCATAGCGTCCGCTGTGACTGCGGCCGCGCGTCCGCGCGCCTGATCAACGAACAGGCATGCGATCGCCGCCGCCGCGAACAGCGCGATGCAGAAAAGAATCGCGCGATGCAGGCCGAACGACACCTGCAGCAGACCCAAACCAAAGATTCCGAACACCGCTGCCAGTTTTGACGACAACCCCCAGAAGCCAAAGAACTCGGCGGCTTTGGCGCGCGGCGACATCACCCCGACCAGCGCGCGTCCAGCCGATTGGCTCGAACCCAACGACAATCCGGCAAGACACCCAGCCACGAGAAACACGTGTTGCGCCTCCCACTGCTTATCGAACGCCTCGTTCACGATCGCGGTGACGCCGGGCGTCGCGTAGATGGCTGCGATTGCGACAATCCAGAGGAGGAGCGTCGTGATGTAGGTGGTGCGCGCGCCGATGCGGTCCTGCAACAGGCCGAAGCCGAGCGCGCCGATCGCCGCGGTGATCTGCACCACGATGAACATAATGTTGCGGACCGTGCCGCTCCAGCCGATGACCTGCGCGCCGTAAATAAACGCGAACGCGATGACGATGTAGACGCCGGCCATCGCGAAGAATACGGACACCATAAGAATCGCCATATCGCGTGATTCGCGGACCCTCGATACGGTGTGTGCGAGACGGCGCCAGCCGAGTCGCGCGAGCGATTCCCCCGCGGGGAGCGACTGACGCCGGCCGTGCTCGCGCAGCCACGCGAAAGTGGGAATCGCTGCGAGCAGGAAAAAGATACCGGCAAACGGCCCGACCCACCGGATGCGCTCAAAATTCTCCGCGCTGACTTCACCGAGAAACACGAGCGTGAAACCGGCCGCGAATAATCCACCCACGTAGCCGAGCGCCCAGCCGAATCCCGATATCCAGCCGAGTCGGTCGGGCGGGCCGAGGTCCGGAAGGAAGCTGGCGATGAACGACTCTCCGACCGAGTACGCGAAATTCGAAACGATGATGAGCGCGATACCCAGCCACACCGCGCCGGGTTCCACGAAGTAGAGCGCGCAGGTCGCGATAATCGTGAGCACATAACTGTGGAACAGGAAGCGCTTCTTCTGCGCGGTGAAGTCCATAATCGCGCCGAGCAATGGGCCGCAAGCCACGACAAGCAGGTAGCTGACGGCGAGCGCGCTGCTCCAAAGCAGGTTCGCTGTCCGGAACCCGTCCCCGCGGTCGCCGACGATCACGCGTACGAACAAGTCGCCGAAAACGACCGTGATAATCAGCAGCGTATAGGCCTGGTTCGCGAAATCGAACATTGCCCAGCCGAAAATTTCCTTGCGGCTGGCCTGTGCCGGGGCGGTCATATGGGAATTAAAGCATGGAACTTTCCGTTGGCGCGCGGGTCAGGCAGAATCAAGCCTTTCACTTTTCAGGGGTCACTCCTATGCGCCGCTCAATCCTCGCGCTATTGCTCTGCCTGATCGCCCTGCCGCTCTCTGCGGCGGAGACGCTCGACATCCCGTACACCCGCTACACGCTCGACAACGGCCTACGCCTGCTGGTGCACGTCGACAAGAAGGCGCCGATTGTTGCGGTCAACGTCTGGTATCACGTCGGCTCGAAAGACGAGAAGCCGGGCAAGACCGGGTTTGCACACCTGTTCGAGCACTTGATGTTCAATGGCTCCGAGAATCATGACGAGGATTGGTTCAAGTTGATGCAGCGCATCGGCGCGACCGACCTAAACGGTACGACCAACGTCGACCGCACGAATTATTTCCAGAACGTCCCGGTTTCCGCGCTCGACACGGTGCTATGGATGGAGTCCGACCGCATGGGCCACATGCTCGGCGCGGTCACGCAAGAAAAGCTCGACGAGCAGCGCGGCGTCGTCCAGAACGAAAAACGGCAGAGCGAAAACCAGCCTTACGGCCGGGTCTGGGAGTTGGTGTTCACGAACGCGTTCCCGAAGGGTCATCCATATTCATGGCCGGTGATCGGCTTCATGGAAGACCTCGAGGCGGCGACGCTCGACGATGCGCATGACTGGTTCAAATCGTATTACGGCGCATCGAACGCCGTGCTCGTGGTCGCCGGCGACGTCGATCCCGATGCAGTGTTCGAGCGGGTAAAGCACTTCTTCGGCCATATCGCGCCGGGTCAACCGCTCCCGCGCCACGAAGCATGGGTCGCAAAGCGCGAGGGTGAGCACCGGATGGTGCTCGAAGATCGCGTTCCGCAGGCGCGTGTCTATAAAGTGTGGAACATCCCCGAAGAAGGTCACGTCGACACCGACCATCTCGCGCTGGTGTCGAGCATGCTCACGAGCGGCAAGAACTCTCGTCTGTACGAAAGACTCGTGTACCGCGACCAGATTGCAACGGACGTGGGTTCGTTCGCGTATGGCATGGAGATCGCCGGCCTGTTCGTGATGTGGGCAACCGTACAGCCCGATGGCGACCTTGCGGCCGTCGAGAAGGCGATGGACGAGGAGGTCGCGCGGCTGCTCGCGCGCGGCGTGACGCGGAGCGAGCTTGACCGCGTACGCACGGGATACCGCGCCGGCTTTATCCGCGGTGCCGAGCGCATCGGCGGATTCGGCGGTAAATCGGATCTGCTCGCATCGGGCGAGGTGTATTTCAACGACCCGGACCAATACAAGGAAGGACTCGCGCGCATCGCGTCGGCGACGCCGCGCGACATCCAGCGCGTCGCCCAGCAGTGGCTGTCCGACGGCGTATTGGTTCTCGAGGTCACGCCGTACCCCGACTACAGCGTCGCCGAATCAACCGTCGACCGCAGTGCCGGTGCCCCGCGCCCCGATTCGTTCCCGACGGTGGATTTCCCGACGCCGGAGCGCGCGACGCTCTCCAACGGTCTCAAGGTCGAACTCGTGCAGCGCGACGCGGTCCCGGTCGTGAACATGACCTTCGTGTTCGATGCAGGCTACGCCGCCGACCAGTTCAGTGCCCCGGGCACCGCCGATCTCGCGGTCAGCATGCTCAATGAGGGTACGCGTCGGCGGAGCTCGCTCGAAATCAGCGACGAACTGCAGCGCCTCGGTGCAAGCATTTCCTCCGGCTCGAACCTTGATTTGTCGTATCTCGGGCTCTCCTCGCTCAAGGAGAACCTCGACAAGTCGCTCGACCTGTTCGCGGATGTCCTGCTCAATCCGACGTTCCCGGAAGCGGATTTCAAGCGCCGGCAACAGCAGCAGCTTGCGGCGATCCAGCGCGAAAAAGTCACGCCGGTGTCGATGGCATTGCGCGTAATGCCGCGCCTGCTCTATGGCGAAGACCATGCTTATTCGACGCCGCTGACCGGTTCGGGTACGACCGAGTCGGTGACCGCGATGACGACGGCCGACCTGCGTGAGTTCCACGGCACTTGGTTCAAGCCGAATAATGCGACGCTCGTCGTGGTCGGTGACGTATCGATGTCAGAATTGCAGCCGCGACTGGAAAAGTTATTCAAAGGCTGGGCGCAGGGCGAAGTTCCGACGAAGAATGTCGGGGCGGTCGACCATCCACAAGGTGCGGTCTACCTCCTCGATCGACCGGACTCGATGCAGTCGATCATTTTCGCCGGGCAGCTCGCGCCACCGAAGGACAACCCGACTGAACTGGCCATCGGTACGATGAACCAGGCGCTCGGCGGTAACTTCAATGCACGGCTCAATATGAACCTGCGTGAGGACAAGGGCTGGTCGTATGGCGCGCGGACGCTGTTCATGGATGCGGCCGGGCAGCGCCCGCTGATCGCCTACGCGCCGGTCCAGTCCGACCGTACCGCCGACTCGATGCGCGAAATCTTGAATGAGCTGTCCGGCATCGTCGGCGATGCACCGGTCACGGACGAGGAACTTGCGAAGTCCGTAGACGGTCAGGTGCTTTCGCTGCCGGGTCGTTGGGAAACCGGCGGCGCGGTCGCGAGTTCCTTGATCGAGTCGATTCGGTTCGGGTACCCCGACAACTACTGGGATACCTATGGTGAGCGTCTGCGGGCGCTGAATCTCGCCGAAGTGCGAGAAGCAGCGGCATCGGTGCTGCGGCCGAAAGATCTCGTGTGGGTGGTGGTCGGCGATCGGAGCGAGATCGAGGGTCCGATCCGTGAACTCGGCTTCACCGATATCCGCTTCCTCGACGCCGATGGAAATCCCGTCGAATGAGGGGTGCGCTCGCGGTGGTGTTGTTCGCCGCCTGTACTGCGGCAGGTGCGCAGGCGCCGTTGTCGGACGCGGTCATCGAAGGTGCTGCGGCCGTCCGTGACCGCGCGCTCGAGGACAATCGGGCACACGCGACCTTGACGGCGTTGTTGACCGAGGTTGGGCCCCGTTTCGCCGGGACGCCCGGTGACCAGGTAGCGGTCGCGTGGGCGTTGCGCGCCTTGCGGGATGCCGGCCTCGACAATGTCCGCGCGGAACCGGTCGAGGTACCGCGCTGGGTCCGGGGTCACATCGCGGTCGAGATTACGGCGCCGTACCCGCAATCGTTGGTCGCAGTCGCACTCGGCGGCAGCGTTGGCACGCCGGACGGCGGCATCGAGGCGCCGGTGCTGATGGTTGCGGACCTCGATGAGCTTAAGTCACTGCCAGAGACGGCCGTGGCCGGCAAAATCGTGTTCTTCAACAAGCGCATGGAGCGTCGCGAGGACGGGGCCGGCTACGGGCAGACCGTGCCGGCGCGTACGCAGGGTCCAGCGGAAGCGGGGGCACGCGGTGCCGTTGGTGTAGTGATTCGCTCGGTCGGGACCTCGGACGAGCGCGTCGCGCATACCGGCGCAACGCGCTACAAGGAAGGCGTCGCAAAGATCCCGGCCGCATCGTTGTCGAATCCCGATGCCGATACGCTCGCGCGGCAACTCGCGACCGGCCGTCAGGTCACGGTGCGCCTCGACATCGGTGCCCGTGAGCTTTCACCCGGGCGGTCCGCCAATGTGATTGGTGAACTGCCTGGCCGCGGGCCCCACGCGGACGAACTCGTTCTTCTCGGTGCACATCTCGATTCATGGGACATCACGCCGGGCGCACATGATGATGCGGCCGGCGTCGCGATCGTGACCGAAGTGGTGCGGCTGCTCGCCGCGGAGCGTCGGCGGCCGGCCGGGCGTACGATTCGGGTCGTGCTGTTCGCCAACGAAGAGTTCGGGCTCAGCGGCGCGCGCGCGTACGCGGACGCTCGCGAGAGCGAAATTGCCCGTCATGCGATTGCGATTGAAGCCGATGCGGGCGCCGGTCGCGTATGGGGCATGCGCAGTGGTGTTGCTGAATCGGCATTGCCTGCGGTCGAGCAGATCCACGCGTTGCTGGCACCGCTCGACATCGAGCGCCTCGGCAACGATGGCACCGGCGGTGCTGACCTCATTCCTGTTCGCGAGGCCGGCGTCCCGACGATGGATTTACGCCACGACATGCGCGTCTATTTCGACGTCCACCACACAATGAACGACACCTTGTCGAAAGTTAATCCGGACGAGCTCTCGCAGTCCGTCGCCGCGTACGCAGCATTCGCTTATGCAGCGGCGTATGGCGGTGTTGATTTCGGCCGCCACCCGAGTCTTTCCGACGAAGGCGAGTAACGCGGTGGACGCGCTGCGTCGCGACGTCAGTGAACTGGGCACGCTGGTCGGTGAGGTACTCCGCGAGCAGAGTGGCGACGCATTCTTCGAGCGCGTCGAGCGTGTACGAACGCTCGCGATTGCACGCCGAGACGGTGATGCCGATGCTGCGCAGGCGTTGCGCGGACTCACGACTGATTTGTCGGCGGCTGACGCGGCCGATCTCGTGCGCGCGTTCTCGACATACTTCGAAGTGGTCAATCTCGCTGAGCGTATTCATCGCATTCGCCGTCGCCGCGAGTACCAGCGCTCACAGTCTGGCGCGCAGCCGGGCGGCGTGGAGGCCGCGCTCACTCGGCTGAAGGATACTGGCGTGACGGCTGACGAAGCCGCGACACTGGTGCGCCAATGTCATTTCGAGCCCGTGTTCACGGCGCATCCGACGGAAGCGACACGCCGCACCCTGCTCGAGAAGCAGCAACGCATCGCACGCGCCTTGATTCGTCGACTCGATCCCTCGCTCACGCCGCTCGAGGCGCGCGCGCTGCTCGGTCAGGTCCGCGACGAGGTAACCGCCGGTTGGCAGACGGATGAGCACCCGTCGGCACGCCTGTCGGTCAGCGACGAGCGTGAACACGTGCTGTTTTACGTCACTGATGTCCTGTACCGAGTGGTCCCCGCGTTCGTCGAGGGCGTCGCAGAAGCATACGAAGCGGTGTACGGCTGCGCGCTGCCGGGGTCCCTCACGCCACTCAGTTTTGCATCCTGGGTTGGTGGTGACATGGACGGCAACCCGAACGTTACCGCCGAAACATTCAACGAAGCGCTGGCCGAGCACCGGAATCTCATCGTCACTTTGTATCGCGCGGAGGTGAGTGGGCTGGGCCGACGGCTGTCGCAATCGCTGCGTCGCTTGCCCTGTAGCGATGCAGTGCTTGCTCGGCTTTCCGAATTCGCCGCGGTATTTCCGGAAATTGACGCAGATACGCCGGCACGGCAGCGGGATATGCCGTACCGGCGGCTATTCCGATTCATGGATGCTGCGCTTGCATCTGGCCACTACGCGCGCTCGCAGGCGTTCGCGGCAGACCTCGACCTCATCGCACAAAGCCTGCGTGAGAACCGCGGCGAACATGCGGGTTTGTTCGCCGTTGAGCGCCTACGCGCACGCGTTGCTGCGTTCGGATTTCATCTCGTTCAGCTCGATGTGCGACAGGACGCACGCGCGTTGCATGAAGGGGGCGACGCGGTTCGGGGGATGATGGCGGCGCTGCGGGAGGCGCTGGACCGGGACCCGTCGGCGTGTGGGACGGTGATCATCAGCATGGCGCACGATGCACGCGACCTTCGGTGTGTGCTCGACCTTGCGCAGGCCGCGCCGGTCGATGTTGCACCGTTGTTCGAAACGGTCGAGGACCTTGAGCGCGCGCCGGCGGTGATGCGCGATGCGCTCGGCGACCCTGCGTATCGGGACCATCTCGCGGCGCGTGGCAATCGACAGATGGTCATGCTCGGTTACTCCGACAGCAATAAGGATGGAGGACTCGCTGCTGCGCGATGGGCGCTTTACGGCGCGCAGAAAAAGCTCGTCGAGGTCGCAGAGGAAGCCGACATCGAGTTGCTGCTTTTTCATGGGCGCGGTGGAACGACAAGCCGGGGTGGGGGTAAGTTCAGTCGTGCCGTTCAAGCCGGGCCGCCCGGCAGCTTGTCGGGCCACCTACGCGTGACCGAGCAGGGCGAAATGATCAACACGAAGTACGGGCTGCGGGGTATCGCCATCCGTACGCTCGATCAGGCGTTCGCCGCCGTGCTCGCGGGCATCGCGCCGCCTACGATGCCGCGCGCGGCACTGCCCGCGTGGTGCGACGCAATGGACGTGATTGCCGACGCGAGCCGCGGTGCGTATCGGGCACTCGTGTTTGATGATCCGCGATTCATGCCGTATTTTCTCGACGCAACGCCGATTGACGTCATCGAACGCATGCTCATCGGTTCGCGACCCTCGCGTCGGGGTCGCGTCGAGGACCCGCATTCACTGCGTGCGATTCCTTGGGTCTTTGCGTGGACGCAGTGCCGATTGGTGTTGCCGGGTTGGTTCGGACTTGGCGCCGGGCTTGAGACTGCGCGGCGCACGTGTGGCGATGAGGTGCTCCGCGAAATGCTCTCCGACTGGCCGTTCTTCCGCGCCCTCGTCGACGATGCCGCGATGGTCCTCGCAAAAGCTGATTTGAGTGTCGCGTCACGGTATGCCGCGCTTGCACCGGACGCGGTACGCGGGGTGTATGATGATGCGGCGAGTGAGTTTGAGCGCACACGGTCCGCGATACTCGAGTTGAAAGGTCACACGGATCTGCTCGACGACGATGCCGTCCTGCAACGCTCGATCGGACTGCGTAATCCCTACGTAGATCCGATCAGCCTGATGCAGGTCGATCTACTTTACCGATGGCGCGAGACGAATCGTGAAGACGACGCACTGTTTGCCGCGCTCGTGGCTTCCGTTAACGGCATCGCACGCGGCCTCCAAAATACTGGATGAGGAAAACGCTATGAGATTGGTACTGCTACTGTTGTCCCTGTCGCTGCTCGTCGCGTGCACGCCGGCCACCGAACCATCGGGCGATATCGTCGGGCCTCGCGTTTCCGTTCAGGGTGAAGCGAAGGTGGAGGTCGTGCCAGACCAGCTCACGGTTGAATTCAGCGTGACCCAACTCGCCGACGAAGTCACCGATGCAACGGCCAGCGTGAATCGCCGGACGGCCGCGGCGTTGAAGGCCGCCCGTGAAGCGGGCGTTGCCGAGGAGGACTTGCGGGCGCTTGCGGTCAGTGTGCAACCACAGTGGGACTGGCGCGAAGGGGAGCAGCTGTTCCGAGGGCATCAAGCGACGCGCGTGGTGCGCATGATGGTGCGGGACATCGATGTGTGGCCGAGACTGCTGAACGCGATCGTGGAGGCCGGTGTCGACCGCGTGGATTCCGT
>CAYODZ010000188.1:0-25713 GCA_964402835.1 uncultured Gammaproteobacteria bacterium
GAGCAGGTCGCGACGGGCACACAGCTGCAGCTCACCATGGCGCAAAGCGAATTGTTCCCGAACATGGTCGTGCAGATGATCGCGATCGGCGAGGAATCCGGCTCCCTCGATTCAATGTCCGCGCGCGTCGCTGACTTCTACGAAGCGGAGGTCGACAACGCGGTGGACGCGCTGTCGAGCCTGCTCGAGCCGATGATCATGGCAATCCTCGGCGTGCTCGTCGGCGGCCTGGTCGTCGCGATGTACCTGCCAATCTTCAAGATGGGTTCGGTCATTTGATCGAACTGCTGCGCGGTAATCCAGGGCTGTTCATCGCGTGGGTGTCCGTCGCCGGGCTCGTCGTGGGTAGCTTCCTAAACGTCGTCATCCATCGCCTCCCAAAAATGATGGAGCGCGGTTGGCGCCGCGAATGTCGCGCGATGTTCGAGCCCGATGCGCCCGATGAAGATGCGCCGCGGTACGACCTCGTCCAGCCCGCGTCCCATTGCCCCGCGTGCGGGCACCGTATTCGCCCGTGGGAGAACGTCCCGCTGTTGAGTTGGCTCGCCCTGCGCGCGCGATGCAGCGCGTGTGGTGTGCGCATCAGCGCGCGCTACCCGGCCATCGAGCTTGTCGCGGGTATCGCGGCCGGCGTTGTCGCCGCGCATTTCGGCGTCACTTGGGAATGCTTCGGCGCGCTTCTGCTTACTTGGTCGCTGATCGCGCTGACGATGATCGACTTCGACCATCAATTACTACCCGACTCGATCACGCTGCCGATGTTGTGGCTCGGGCTCGTGTTCAGTGTCTTCACCGCGACCGCCACGCCCGTGGATGCAATCCTCGGCGCCGCGGCCGGCTATCTGTCGCTCTGGAGCGTGTACTGGTTGTTCAAACTCGCGACTGGTAAAGAGGGCATGGGGTACGGTGATTTCAAACTGCTCGCGATGCTCGGGGCGTGGCTCGGCTGGCAGTCGCTACCGGCGGTCATCATGCTCTCCGCGGTCGTGGGTGCGATCGTCGGCATCGCGTTGATCCTCGCGCAACGACTCGGCCGGCAAGTCCCGATGCCGTTTGGACCTTATCTTGCGGCGGCCGGATGGATTGCGCTGTTGTGGGGCGACGCATTGAACGACGCCTACCTGCGCGCCGCCGGACTCGCATGACCACCCCGCTGCGCGTCGGCCTGACCGGCGGCGTTGCATCGGGTAAGACAACGGTCAGCCAGTCGTTTGCGCGCCGCGGCGTTCCGATTTTCTCGGCGGACCAGATCGCACACGATCTCACACGCCCAGGGAGCCCTGCGTTGGCGGAGATCCGCGGGGCATTCGGCGAGGCCGTGTTCGCGTCCGATGGATCCCTTGACCGCACGGCGCTCGCCGAACGAATCTTCGCCGATGCGAACGCCCGTGCACGCCTCGAGCGCATTCTCCATCCACCGATCGTCGAGACGCTCGCGACGCTCACCGCTGAATCCACGGCGCCCTACTGCGTCGTCGAAATCCCGCTACTCGAGCCTCACCACGTGGGCCCGCTCGTTGACCGCGTGCTCGTCGTCGACGTCGCTCGAGCGACGCAAATCCAGCGATTGCAGGCCCTGCGTGGCCTCTCGGCCGACGCCGCGGAACGCCGCCTTCGCGCCCAAAAATCGCGCGAGGCGCGACTCGCGATGGCCGATGAGGTCATCCGCAACGATGGGGCCCTCGCCGAACTCGAACCGCAGGTCGACGAATACCACGCGCTTTACACGGACCTCGCGCGGCGCGGAGAATGGGCGCCATGATTTGCTATGAGCAGCCGCTGCACGAGCGGGTCCGGACGTTCCTGCGCCTCGAATTCCTGTTCAACGAAGCCCGCCACGTGCTGGAGGGTAACTCGCCCTGGGACAGCCGCGCGGTGGTCGACAGCCTGATCAAGATTCTCGCGCTGCTCGGGCGGGGCGACCTACGTACTGAAGTCATCAAGGAACTCGAGCGCCACGGCGCCATGCTGAACCGGTTGGTCAGCAATCCGGGCGTTGATGAAGGGCGCCTGATCGCATTGCTCGGCGAAATCGATGCGCGCATCGGCGCGCTGCACAGCGGCGGTTCGCTGACACAACCACTGCGCGACCATGAATTCCTCACGATGATTCGCAACCGAACCGCAATCCCCGGCGGGACCTGCGAATTCGATTTACCGGCTTACCATTTCTGGCTAAGCAAACCCGACGACGCGCGACGCGCTGATCTCGATGCTTGGCTCTCGACGCTTGAACCCCTGCGGCGGGCGATCCGACTCATCCTCAACCTCATTCGGAACAGCGCGGGCGCGACCGATGAGACCGCGTCCGCCGGCATGTTCCAGCGCACGCTCGACAGCGCCGCGCCGTGCCACCTGATCCGCGTGATGCTCGACGAGTCGGCGCGTTACTTCCCCGAGATTTCCGGCAGCAAGCACCGGTTTACCGTGCGCTTCCTCGAACTGCCGGACCTAAACGGTCGCGCCGTGCAGACCAAAGTCGACGTGCCGTTCAAATTGGTCTGCTGCATTTTCTAGCTTGAAATCGCGACGCCAAGAGCGTCGCTCCCACCTGACGACCGACATTGGCAGCGAGCCCATCGCGGCGCAAAGGCGCCGCTCCTACATTTGTCGGCCAGCGGAGCGGACGGACAACTCGCCGGGAGCGACCGAGACGGCCGTGGGTAAGCCATACAATCGAAGGCGTCGCACAGAGTTGCCGCGGTAAAACCGGTCACACAAGGCGGCAGTCAATCAGCCGCGTAGTCGAGGGAAGCGGCAGCGGCGAGTTCGGTCCGGCCGTCGAAGCAGGCCGCCACCGACGATATCGCGGCGCGAAGGCGCCGCGCCCACACTGCTACTGGAACGCGGAAATGCCGGCAACGCCCTGGCCGTGGTGCGCCCAGGCCGTCGCGGCGTCATCGGGGTGCAGGCCGCCAATCGCGTAAACCGGCAGCCCCGCGCAATCGGCGAGCGCCGCGAACGCGTCCCAGCCGAGCGGCGCTGCGCCGGGGTGCGATGCCGTCGGCGCGACCGGGCCTAGGACTGCAAAGTCGCATCCAATCGCGCGCGCGTGCGCGAGCTCGTCGGCCGTATGGCAACTCGCGCCGACCCACCGGTCAGAAGGCAACGGTCTTTCGGTCAATTCACGCAACCGTGCCGCGTTGAGGTGGACGCCATCCGCGTCGAGCGTTCGCGCGAGCGCCGGCGAACCGTTCAGGATCAGCGTTGCACCGCGCTCGCGGGCGCGTGCGATAGCCATCGTCGCCACGTCCGCAAAGCGCGTGCCGAGCGACGGCGCGCGGAGCTGTATGAGCGGATGATCGGATTCGAGCAACCGCGCCAAGTGATCGAGCAATGGGGCCTCGGGCAAATCCGGCGTCACGGCGTAGGTCGCGGGAAGCCGCAATGCGGCGATAATCGGTCGGTCGGCGGCCAACATGTCGTACGCGGTAATTTCGTCGGGCATCACCCACGCGAGCGGATGGCCCTCGCGCGCGGTGAGGTCGCCCGTCCAGGCGTCGACGCGCGCACAAGCCAGTCGCACGCTTCGTTCAGGATAATCGTGGCGGATACGAATCAGTGGTCGCGCTTGTGTCGGCGCGATACCGAGTTCCTCTTGGAGCTCCCGCGCGAGCGCGGTTGACGCGTCCTCGCCTGACTCAAGCTTGCCACCCGGAAATTCCCAGCACCCGGCGTACGGCGTGCCAGGCAGCCGCTGCATGATGAGGACGCGCCCGTCCGGGCGGACGAGCGCGGCCGCAGCGACCTCGATTAGCTCAGTTTGCCGTGGCAGTGCTTGTACTTCTTGCCTGAACCGCAAGGACACGGGTCATTGCGCCCGACTTTCTGCTCGTCGCGAACATACGGCTGCGCAGGCGGCGCCGATGCCGACTGACGGGGTTCCGGAACGCGCACCGGACCGTCGACCGCTGGCGCTTCTGCATGCTGAAACTCCATTTTTTCGGGCTTACGCTGGCGCTCGGCCTCCATGCGGTCGACGTCCTCTTCGGCTTTCACCTGGACCCGCGCGAGCACTTTCGCCACCTCGAGCTTCAACCGTTCGAGCATGTCAGAGAACATCGCGAACGCCTCGCGCTTGTACTCCTGCTTCGGGTTGCGTTGCGCGTAACCACGCAGATGAATGCCCTGCCTGAGGTAGTCCATCGCGGCGAGGTGCTCCTTCCAGAGCTGGTCGAGGACCTGCATCATTACGGCTTTTTCGAAGTGGCGCATCACTTCAGCGCCAGTCTGCGAGACCTTTTGCTCGTACGCACCCTTGAGTTCCGTCGCGATGTATTCCTTCAGGCCCGAGTCGTCGAGCGCCGGCTGCTCGTCGATCCACCGCTGCAGCGGCAGTTGCAAACCGAAATCGCGTTCGAGCGTCGTTTCGAGACCCGGCACGTCCCACATCTCCTCGAGCGAGCGTGGCGGCACGTGGGTCTCGACGAGGCCTTCGACAACGTCATTGAAGATGTTGTCCACGACGTCGGAGATGTCATCCGTTGCCATGAGCTCATTACGCTGCTCATAGACGACCTTCCGTTGATCGTTTGCTACGTCGTCGTACTCGAGCAGCTGCTTACGGATGTCGAAGTTGTGCGCCTCGACTTTGCGCTGCGCCTGCTCGATTTGTTTCGTCACCCACGGGTGCTCGATCGCCTCGCCATCCTCGACACCAAGCTTGCGCAATAGGCCGGTCACTCGGCCAGCGCCAAAAATGCGCATCAGGTTGTCGTCCATCGACAGGTAGAAGCGCGAAGAACCTGGGTCGCCCTGACGTCCGGATCGGCCCCGCAACTGGTTATCGATGCGCCGGGATTCGTGACGCTCGCTGCCAACGATGTGCAGGCCGCCAGCCGCGACGACCTCGTCGTGGCGGACCTGCCACGCCTCGCGCAAACGGGCACGCGCGGCGTCATCCGCCTCATCCCCCGCAGTTTCAAGCTCGACTTCGAAATTACCGCCCAACACGATGTCGGTACCACGACCGGCCATGTTCGTCGCGATCGTGACGATGCCCGGACGGCCCGCCTGCGCGACAATCTCCGCCTCTTTCTCGTGCTGTTTCGCGTTCAAGACGCGATGCGGGATGCTTTCCTTATCGAGTAGGCGCGACAGGTGCTCGGAGGTATCGATGGAGGCCGTGCCTACGAGCACCGGCTGTCCGCGCTCACGGCAATCACGGATGTCACCGATGATGGCCGCGAATTTCTCGTCGGCGGTGAGGAAGACGAGGTCCGAGCGGTCATCACGCACCATCGGCTGGTTTGTCGGGATGACGATGACCTCCAGGCCGTAAATCTGCTGGAACTCGAACGCCTCTGTATCGGCCGTACCGGTCATGCCGGACAACTTTCCGTACATACGGAAGTAATTCTGGAAGGTGATCGACGCGAGCGTCTGGTTCTCGCTCTGGATCGGTACGCCCTCTTTCGCCTCGACCGCCTGGTGCAGGCCCTCCGACCAGCGACGCCCCGGCATCGTGCGGCCGGTGAATTCGTCGACGATCACGATTTGCCCGTCGCTGACGATGTACTCGACGTCACGCTTGAACAGCGTATGAGCCCGCAGCGCCGCATTCACGTGGTGCATCAGCTGGATGTTCGCCGCATCGTAGAGGCTCTCGCCCTCGCGCAACATCCCGTTCTGCGACATCAACTCCTCGACGCGCGAATGCCCGTCTTCAGTCAGATACACCTGCCGCGCTTTCTCATCGACCGTGAAGTCGCCGGGGCCGTCTTCCTCTGCCTGGCGCGTCAGCGACGGAATCAACTTGTTCACCTTCACGTACAAATCGGTGTGGTCATCCGCCGGACCGGAAATAATGAGTGGTGTACGCGCCTCGTCAATCAGGATCGAGTCGACCTCGTCGACGATCGCGAAGGTGAGCTCGCGCTGCACCTTGTCGGCGCTACGAAACGCCATGTTGTCGCGCAGATAATCGAAGCCGTACTCGTTATTCGTGCCATAGGTGATGTCGGCCGCGTACGCACCCCGCTTGGTCTCCGAATCGAGGCCCTGTACGACCACGCCAACGGTCATCCCGAGTGCTTGATAGAGCCGGCCCATCCAGCGGGCATCGCGCCGCGCGAGGTAGTCGTTCACGGTGATGACATGCACGCCCTTTCCGGGCAGCGCATTCAGATAGGCCGCGAGTGTCGCGACCAGCGTTTTGCCCTCACCCGTGCGCATCTCCGCGATGCGACCCTGATGCAGGACAACGCCGCCGATCAGCTGCACGTCAAAATGGCGCATCCCGAGCACGCGACGACCGGCTTCCCGTACCACTGCGAATGCTTCCGGCAGCAACTGGTCAAGCGTCTCGCCAGCCTCCAAGCGGCTACGGAACTCATCCGTCTTGCCGCGAAGTTCGCTATCCGACAGCGACTGCATCGCTTCCTCGAGCGCGTTGACTTGCGTCACGACCTGCTGACAACTACGCAGGAAACGGTCGTTGCGGCTACCGAAGAGCCGACTGAAGAATTTGCTGATTGCCATGATTTACCTAGGGAAAAACGCCAATGATATCAGTTGCGGGGGAGCCCCGCCGGTTCAGTCTGCGCGCGTGTAACGGGACGGGTTCACCGCACGACCATCCTGCAGTACTTCGAAATGCACGTGCGGCGCGGTCGCGCGGCCCGTATCGCCCATCAAGGCCACGGCGTCGCCTTTCTTCACCGCGTCGCCGACTTGCACCAGGTTTTCCTGATTGTGCCCGTAGCGTGTCGACAGCCCATTGCCGTGATTGATTTCGACGAGGTTGCCGTAACCATACCGCTTGCCCGAGTAACTCACGACGCCCGCCGCGACCGCGACGATTTCTGAACCGCGCCGACCCGCAAAATCGATGCCGCCGTGGTGCGCGCGCTTGCCCGTGAACGGGTCGCTACGCGCGCCGAACGGGGAGGACAACCAACCGGCGACAATCGGCCGGCCCGCTGGCGACACCTGCGCCTGTAGATTTCGATTCAGAAGCAGATTCTCCAACACGGTCAGCTGCTGTTCGCGGTGGTCGAGCTGCTGACCGAGTGAATCCAGCGTCCGGATAAAATCAGGGGATATCGCTCCGTCGGGGTCAATCGCGACTTCCGGACCACCGAGCGCTGGCGGCTGGTCGAAATCAAATTCACCCTGATCGAGCTCGGCCATGCGGGTGAGCCGATTACCGAGTGCGTCAAGGCGTAGGACATGCGCCTGCATACGGCCGACGCGTAACGCGAGCGCGTTCACCCCGTCCTCAGCCGCGCGACGGGCCGCTGTAATTTCCGCGCGCTGTCGTTCGAATTCTTGCGTCCATGTGTCTGCTTGCAGACGCCCGTCCGCGCCGTGCCAAACCGCCCAGCCAGCACCCGCCATAAAGACCAGCACGCCGACGAGCACGCCGGCGGCCCCGAGCGCGAGCAACGCGCGCGGCGTCCCGAGGTCGATCGAAACCGGCCGGCCCTTGCGCTTTGTAAACAGAAT
The DNA here is from genome assembly GCA_964402835.1 of uncultured Gammaproteobacteria bacterium. GTDB lineage: Bacteria > Pseudomonadota > Gammaproteobacteria > Natronospirales > JAIVGZ01 > JAIVGZ01. The sequence continues at coordinate 7,447 of CAYODZ010000188.1, forward strand.
CAGGTTCATCTATCGTTCCCCAATGCCCGATGCCAAGCCACAACGCCTGGACCAGGTACTCACCGCGCCGACCGGCCGGCTGGGTGCAATTGCCTCGCACGCCCGCAGGCTCGCCGAACTCGACGCGCTCGTGCGCCTGTGTCTCGGCGACGAACTCGCGGCGCACTGTCGCCTCGCCGATCTTCGCAGCGGCCGGCTGGTGCTGGCCGCCGACACGCCGGCGTGGGCAACGCGGCTACGGTACCACACGCCCGAGTTGCGGCAAAAGCTTGCCGCGGCCGGCATGACGGTCGCGGAATGCCGAATCGTGGTCGCACCCCCACCACCGACCCGCCCTGCCGACCCGTCGCAGCGCCCTAACATGAGCGCGGGCAGCGCCAGTGCGCTGAATGCGACGGCGGAGAGCATCCGTGACCCCGCGCTCGCCGCAGCGTTGCGACGTCTCGCGCGAAACGGCGAGGGCTAGGCGTGCTGCGGAGATAGGTAAAGAATCGGCGCCGCATCCGCGTCGTCGAACGTCACCTCTTCCCACGCGGCCTCGTCGGCCAGCAATGTACGGAGTAAGTGGTTGTTCAACCCGTGGCCGGATTTGTAACCGCTGAATGCACCAATCAGGCTGTGCCCGAGCAGATACAGATCGCCGATCGCATCGAGGATCTTGTGCTTCACGAACTCGTCCTCGTAACGCAGGCCGTCCTCGTTCAGTATCCGGAAGTCGTCGACGACGATGGCGTTGTCGAGGCTACCGCCGAGCGCGAGATTGCGCTCGCGCAGGAATTCGATGTCGCGCATGAAGCCGAAGGTCCGCGCGCGGCTGACCTCCTTCACAAACGAAGTGCTCGAAAAGTCGATTTCAGCAATTTGCCGATGACGCTTGAAAACAGGGTGATCGAAGTCGATTTCGAAGCCGACCTTAAAGCCTTCATACGGCGTGAAGCGCGCCCACTTATCGCCCTCGCGAACTTCGACTTTCTTTTTGATTCGGATGAAACGCTTGTGGGCATTCTGCTCTGCAATGCCCGCGCTCTGTAGCAAGAACACGAATGGGCCGGCGCTGCCGTCCATGATAGGGACTTCTGCGGCGCTCAAGTCGACGAAGCAATTGTCGATGCCAAGACCTGCGAGTGCCGACAGCAGATGCTCGACGGTTGCGACCCGCGCATCCCCTTCGACGAGTGTCGTCGACAACTGCGTCTCACCGACGTTCTCGGGAGTTGCACGGATATCGACGGGTGGGTCGAGGTCGATGCGTCGGAACACGATTCCGGTATCGACGGCCGCCGGGCGCAGCGTCAAATAAACTTTGTCACCGCTGTGCAGACCGACGCCGGTCGCGCGGATGGTGTTTTTGAGCGTGCGCTGTCTCAGCATTGTTTTGGGTACCATCGAATGTCAGGCCTTACTGGCGCGGACATTACCACAGGCGCGGACCGCAAGTCCATGATTCGACAAAGATACCGTGGCGGCGAGCGGGGGCGTTGCCCGCCGCCACGGTCTGCCTTTCAGCCCGCTGGCGCTAGTCCGCCTGACGCCGGAGGAACGCCGGAATATCGAGGTAAGCCGGGTCGGACCGGTCAGGGCCCGCTTCCGTACCCCGACCCTTCTGCCGGATCACGGTCGGCCGGTCGAATTCCTCGTAATTGACGTCGTCGTTGACCGCCCGCTTGATGACTTTCATCTCCGGCTTGGCCTCCGTCGTCGGGCGCCGAGCGGCGACCGGCCCACCGAGCCCGGTCGCGACCACGGTGACCCGCAGCTCGCCGGACATATTGGGGTCAATGACGGTACCGACGACCACCGTGGCATCCTCTGCGGCAAATTCGCCAACCGCATTACCGACTTCCTCGAATTCGCCGATCTCGAGGTCATTGCCTGCGGTGACGTTCACCAGGATGCCGCGTGCACCGGCGAGATTGATGTCCTCGAGCAGCGGACTGTGGATGGCCGCCTCCGCAGCCTCCCTGGCGCGATCCGGTCCCGACGCCACGCCGGAGCCCATCATCGCCATCCCCATCTCGGACATTACCGTCCGCACGTCGGCGAAGTCGACGTTGATGAGGCCCGGCCGCGTGATCAGTTCCGCGATGCCCTGCACCGCGTTCATGAGCACATCGTTCGCCGCCTTGAACGCGTCTGGCAACGTAACCTGCTTGCCGAGCACCGTCAGCAGCTTCTCGTTCGGAATCGTGATGAGCGAATCGACTGACTTCGACAGTTCGTCGATGCCCTCGAGTGCAATTCGCATGCGCTTCTTGCCCTCGAACGGGAACGGCTTGGTGACGACCGCAACGGTGAGGATGCCGAGGTCGCGCGCGACCTGCGCGACGATCGGAGCCGCACCGGTGCCGGTGCCGCCGCCCATGCCGCATGTGATGAACAGCATGTCGCTGCCCCGAATCACCTCCTCGATTCGATCACGGTCCTCCATCGCCGCCTGCTTGCCGACTTCCGGGTTCGCCCCGGCGCCGAGGCCCTTCGTTATGTTGCAGCCGAGCTGTAACACGACTTTGCTCGGCGTGTTTTTCAACGCCTGCGCATCCGTGTTCGCGCAGATGAAGTCCACGCCCTCGATTCCACCGTTGACCATGTGGCCGACTGCGTTTCCGCCGCCGCCGCCCACGCCGATCACTTTTATTACAGCGTTCTGGCTGTATGCATCCATCAGTTCGAAAGTCATTGTTGCCCCCTTGCTCTATGCCAAGACATCAGAAATTGCCGTTAAACCAACTTTTCATTCGTTCCCACACTGCGCGGGCCCCGCCGCCGATCGGCGCGTTCGCGCGTCGGGCGGCGCTTTGCGCGCCAAACAACAACAGGCCAACGCCCGTTGCATGAATCGGATTGCGGACGACGTCCGACAATCCCGTTACGTATTGCGGTACGCCGAGGCGTACCGGCATGTGAAAGACCTCTTCCGCGAGTTCGATCGCCCCTTCCATTTTTGAGCTGCCACCGGTCAGCACGATGCCCGCGGCGCACAGGTCTTCGAACCCGCTGCGTCGCAGCTCCGCCTGGACGAGCGTGAACAGTTCCTCGTAGCGAGGCTCGACCACCTCCGCGAGGGTTTGACGGGCGAGTCGCCGCGACGGTCGGTCGCCGACACTCGGCACTTCGATGGTTTCGTCGGCGCTCGCGAGTTGCGGCAGCGCGCACGCGTACTTGACCTTGATCTCTTCCGCGTACTGCGTGGGCGTACGGAGCGCGACCGCGATGTCATTGGTGACCTGGTCGCCCGCGATCGGGATGACCGCGGTATGTCGAATGGAGCCGTCAGTGAACACGGCCATGTCCGTCGTACCGCCGCCGATGTCGACAAGACACACGCCCAAGCCCTTTTCGTCCTCGGTGAGCACGGAGTAGCTCGATGCAATCTGCTCGAGGATGATGTCGTCGACCTCGAGCCCACAGCGCCGCACGCACTTGATGATGTTTTGCGCCGCAGACAACGCGCCGGTCACGATGTGGACCTTAGCCTCAAGGCGCACACCGGACATGCCGATCGGCTCCTTGATGCCGTCTTGATTGTCGATGATGAATTCCTGCGGAAGGATGTGCAGGATTTTCTGGTCAGCCGGAATCGCGACCGCGCGCGCGGCGTCAATCACACGGTCGACGTCGCCGGCGGTGACTTCCTTGTCGCGAATCGCGACGATGCCGTGTGAATTCAAGCTGCGAACATGACTACCGGCGATGCCGGTAAACACAGCGTGGACTTGGCAGCCAGCCATCAGCTCGGCCTCCTCGACCGCGCGCTGGATGGACTCGACGGTCGACTCGATATTGACGACCACGCCCTTGCGCAGCCCCCGCGATGGGTGCGAGCCGATGCCGATGATTTCAAGCGTTCCGTCGGCGCCAATTTCGCCGACGATCGCCACGACTTTCGACGTTCCGATATCGAGACCTACAATCAAGTTCTTCTCCGTTTTCCTGGACATCTGACTAACCCCCTCGCCAACCCACTGCGAACCCGTTCGTGTACCGCATGTCCACGTACGCGACGTCATCGAGTCGCGATGCGACCGCCGCAAGCACTGCATCGCAGAAGCGATCTGCGCGCTCGGGGACTTCATTCCTTCCCAGCCTCAGTACGATGCCGCCGGCGAGCGTCAATCGCGTCGCGCGTCGCGCATCCAGTTCGACGCGGGCAACTCGCATGGCGCAACGCGTCAAGGTCGTGTCGAACTCAAGGTATTGCTGCGCGAGGAGGCGCTCGGTCCCCGCGGGACCGTCGAGCCTCGGCAAACTCGTCGGGCGGTCGGTCTCGCCGGTGGCGAACAACTCGGCGCGCGCATTCAAGAGTCCGTCGTTGCCCCACAGCCACGCGGGTTGCTCCTCCGCGACGATGATGCGCACGCGGTCCGGCCATTCGCGCAGCACCTGGGCGCGCGCGACCCACGGCAGCGACTCTGCTGCTGCGCGGATTGCGTCGAGGTCGACCGTAAAGAAGCCGCCCCGCAAGTGCGGCAAGACTGCGTTCTCGACGTCGGTCGGCGAGACGCGCTCGAAGGCGCCCTCCACCAGGACGCGCTGTACCGGCGCCACGCCTGCGGCGGGCCAGGAAGGAAACACCGCGCGGTAGTGCCATGCAGTCCAAGCGCCGAGCCCGACGATCGCAACGAGCGCGACCATACCGGTACGCCGCGCGACGCGACGCATCGATTCGCGCCGCGCGCCGGTTGCCGCAACTGCTCGCCGTTTGCGTCGCGCCGTCATCCCGCGTTCTCCACAAAATGAACAGGGCCCGCGGCCGCGCTACGATCGACGAGACTCGTGCGCAACACCCGCACACACAGCGACGGGAAATCGATGCCAGCTGCGCGGGCGGCCATGGGTACGAGGCTGTGATCCGTCATCCCAGGCACGGTATTGACCTCAAGCACGAACGGCTCACCGGACGCGTCGGACATGAAATCAACGCGGCCCCAACCGTGCGCGTCAATCGCATCGAAGGCACGCACCGCGAGTTCGCCCAGCGCGGCCTCTGCCCGTGCGTCGAGCCCACACGGGATGTGGTAACGCGTCGAGTCGACCGTGTACTTCGCGGCGTAGTCGTAGAACGCGTGCGGGGTTTCAAGGCGGATGGCCGGTAGCGCGACGCCATCGAGCACGGCGACCGTGTATTCGGCGCCGTGAATCCACCGCTCGGCGAATACGACGGCGTCATACCGGCGCGCATCGCGAAACGCCGCTTCGAGCTGCCCGGCATCTTCGACCTTCGCCATTCCGACGCTCGAGCCCTCGCGCGAGGGCTTCACAATCAATGGCAACCCAAGCTCCTCGGTCGCGCGGGCGCAATCGCCGACGTCACGCAGCACCGCGAACGGTGGCGTTCGGATACCCAGTGCTCGCCAAATCTGCTTGCACCGAAGCTTGTCCATCGACAGCGCCGAGCCGAGCACGCCGGATCCCGTGTACGGCAGGCCGAGCCACTCAAGCGCGCCCTGCAGCCGGCCATCCTCACCGCCCGTTCCGTGCAGGACCACGAACGCGCGGTCGTAAGCGTCGCGCTGTAACCGCTCGACGAGGTCGCGACCGGCATCGACACCGTGCGCATCCACACCGGCTTCCTGTAGCGCAGCGAGCACCCGTGTCCCGCTGTTCAAGGACACTTCGCGTTCCGCGCCAAGGCCGCCGTAGATCACCGCGACTTTGCCGAGTTCGTTGCGGGCGGTCATACGGGATGCCCCATCAGCTGCACCGGCAATGCCGCCGCGACCGTCCCGATGTCGCCCGCACCCATCGTCAGCACGATGTCGCCGTCTTGAACCACGTCGAGCAACGCCGCCGCGATGTCAGAACTGTGTTGTACAAACACGGGCTCGACACGTCCGCGCGCCCGTATTGCGCGCGCGAGGCTACGCCCATCCGCGCCCGCGACCGGCGCCTCACCTGCCGAGTAAACCTCCGCCAACACCACAACGTCGGGCTCCGACAACACCTCGGCGAAGTCTTCGAACAAATCGTGCGTGCGCGTATACCGATGTGGTTGGAACGCGAGTACCAGCCTGCGACCCGGCCAGCCGTCGCGCACCGCGCGCAACACGGCGGCGAGTTCGCGCGGATGGTGCCCGTAATCATCGATGAGCAGCAGACGCCCGCGTGGCGTCGCGAGTTCTCCATACAAGTGGAAGCGTCGACCGACGCCTTCGAACTTTTGTAACGCGCGCTGAACGACGGCATCCTCGATCCCGAGATCGCGCGCGACCGTGATGGCCGCGAGCGCGTTCTGCACGTTGTGGACGCCCGGCATGTTCAGCTCGACCGGCAAGGGGTCGCGGCTGGGGCGCGCCACGGTGAAGCGCGTGACCATACCGTCCTGCTGCAGGTTCGTCGCGCGCAGGTCGGCATCCTCTGAGATACCGTAAGTGACCACCGGACGCGTGACCTCCGGCAACATCCCACGCACGACCGGATCGTCAATGCATAGCGCCGCGAGTCCGTAGAACGGCACGTGATGGAGAAACTCGATGAAGCTCGCGCGCAAGCGAGAGAAGTCACCCTCATACGTCGCGAGGTGATCGGCATCGACGTTCGTGACCACCGCGATCAGCGGCTGCAACAACAAGAACGACGCATCGCTCTCGTCGGCCTCTGCGACGAGCCAGCGGCTCGCGCCGAGGCGAGAGTGACTGCCCGCGCTGTTCAGCCGGCCACCGATCACGAAGGTGGGGTCGAGGCCCGCTTCGGCCAGTACGCTTGCGACCAAGCTCGTTGTCGTCGTCTTGCCGTGCGTGCCGGCGACCGCGATGCCGAGCCTGAACCGCATGAGCTCAGCCAACATTTCGGCGCGTGGCACGACCGGAATGCGAAGCCGCGCGGATTCTTGCAACTCAGGGTTGTCGGCGGCGATGGCACTGGACACGACGACGACACCCGCGCCCGTGACGTTGTCCGCGGCATGACCGATGACCACACGTGCACCGAGGTCCTGCAGTCGGCGCGTCACGGCGCTCTCACGCAAGTCGGAGCCCGTGATTTCGTAGCCGAGATTGAGCAACACCTCGGCGATGCCACCCATACCCGAGCCGCCGATGCCGACGAAATGTACGCGCTCGATGCGGCGCATCGGGTCGAGCGGATTGCGCGCCTTGACGATCATCGCGCCACGTCCTTCATCGCGGCGACCAACGTGGCCGCGGCCTCCGGCCGTGCAACGCGTCGTGCCGCCATTGCCATCTCGAGCAGGGTTTCGCGATCACCGGCGAGGCGGCCGAGCGTTGACGCGAGAGACGCCGGCGTGAGCTCGGATTCCGGTAAGAGTTCCCCCGCGCCTGCGTCAACGAGGAAGCGTGCGTTCGCGGTCTGATGATCGTCGACCGCATGCGGCAGCGGCACGAGGACGCTCGCGATACCCGCCGCGGAAAGCTCGGCGACCGTCAATGCGCCCGCCCGGCAGACCACGACGTCCGCCCACGCATACGCGGCTGCGACGTCGTCGATGAACGCGACCGGGTCGACCCGCACACCGGCTGCGTCCCACGCCGCGCGCGCCTCTGCGAGCAGCTTCTCTCCGCATTGGTGCCGCACTTCGGGCCGCTGGTCTGAAGGCAGCAGCGCGACCGCAAATGGCACGACCGTGTTCAACGCGCGGGCACCCTGGCTGCCGCCGAGGACCAGCATGCGCAATGCCCCTTTGCGCCCGTGCATACGCGCTGCCGGCGCGGGCAGCGCGGCAATTTCAGGACGCACAGGATTACCGATGCATTCGCCATCGAGCACACCCGGAAAGCCCGTCAACACACGACGTGCAAACCGCGCGAGTAGGCGATTCGTCGTGCCACCGATTGCGTTCTGCTCGTGAATGACCAGCGGTCGTCGCAGCAGCCAGGCCGCGAGCCCGCCAGGGCCGGAGACGTAACCCCCCATCCCCAGCACCGCGCGTGGCCGATGTCGGCGCATCACGGCGACCGACTGCAGCAGCGCGCGCATGAGCCGGATGGGTGCTGCGATGACAGCAGCGACGCCCTTTCCACGCAGCCCGCCCACGTCGACCCATTCCATCGGGATGCCACGCGCAGGCACTACGCGCGCCTCGAGGCCGGCGCGCGTACCCAGCCACACCACCGGCCACCCGCTGCCGATCAACGACTCCGCAACCGCGAGCGCCGGGTACACGTGACCGCCGGTCCCGCCGGCCATGACGAGAATTGGCCGCGCGCTCATTGTTTCGCCTCGTGCGCGACGCGCAGCAAGAGCCCGATACACGCGCAAGTAATGAGTAGACTCGAACCGCCGTAGCTCATAAGCGGCAAGGTGAGGCCCTTCGTCGGTAACGCGCCCATGTTCACGCCGATGTTGATCAGCGCCTGCACGCCAAGCCACGTACCAATACCGAATGCCAGATACGCGCCGTAGAAGCGGCCGCTGCGCGCGCTCGCTCGGCCAGCGGCGAGCGCGCGCCAGACGAGTACAAAGAACGCGACGAGCAGCGCAGCAATCCCGACGAGGCCGAACTCTTCGGCGTACACGGCGAATAGAAAGTCCGTATGCGCCTCAGGCAGGTAGAACAGCTTTTGCACGCTGTTCCCGAGACCGACACCGAACCATTCACCGCGGCCGATCGCAATCAATGAATTGGTCAGCTGGAAACCGCTGTCGAACGGGTCCGCCCACGGATCGCGGAACCCGAACAGTCGCCGAAGCCGATAGGGCGATGTCCAGACCATCATCGCCATCGCGAGCGACACGATCGCGCCAACCGCAAAGAAATGCCGGATCATGACGCCGCCGACAAAAATCATTGCGAGCGCAGCCGTCAGCATCACGGCCGCGGCACCGAAATCAGGCTGCATGAGCAGCAGCGCCGACGCGGCGGCGAGCACCAGCATGGGCTTCGCGAAGCCGCGGAACTCCGACCGCACCGACTGCTCGTGGCGCACCAAGTAACCCGCGAGGTACATCAACAGCATGAGCCGCGCGGGCTCGGAGGCCTGAAGGCCGAACACGCCCAGCGAAATCCAACGCTGCGCATTGTTGACCTCGCGCCCGATGCCGGGCACGAGCACGAGTAGCAGTAGCGCGAATGCACCGGCGAGCAACACTAAACCCAATCGGTCCCAGGTCCGGAGCGGAATGCACGTCGCGAGATAGCCGCCAGCGATTCCAATGACCGCAAAGACCAGTTGTCGCTGCAGGTAATAAAACGGCATCCCGGTGCTTCGGTCGGCGAGCGACACGGATGCCGATGCGACCATGACCAGTCCGAGCGCGAGCAGCGCCAGCGAAACGCCGAGCAGCCACGGATCCGACATGGCGGCCATCGGCTGTCGACGCACACCGCCACGCATCACGACAGCGCTCATGCGAGCCCCCGTACCGCTTCGCTGAACACGCGACCGCGCGCTTCGAAATTCTCGAATTGGTCGAGACTCGAACACGCGGGCGACAACAACACCAAGTCACCGGGCAGCGCGACGCGTGATGCGGCACGCACCGCGGAGGGCATGTCTTCCGCGGTACTGCACGACACCCCAGCCGCTTGAAGCGACTCCGCGATCCTCGGCCCATCGCGGCCGAGCACGACAGCCGAGCGCGCGTGTCCGCGCAGCGCCGCTGCCAGCGGTGCAAAATCCTGGCCCTTACCGTCGCCGCCAAGAATGACCACGAACGGGTTGCTCAGCCCCGACACGGCGGCAATCGTGGCGCCGACGTTGGTCGCCTTCGAGTCGTTGTAGTACTGCACGCCCGTGATTTCTGCGACCCATTCCATGCGATGTGGAAGGCCGCGGAACGAAGTGAGCACTTCGAGCATCGCCGAATCCGGCAGTCCGGCTGCGGTCCCGAGCGCCAGCGCCGCCAGCGCATTCGCGACGTTGTGTCGGCCCGCGATTCGCAGCGCCGATTGCGGTAGAAGCCGCGCACTTCCGCGGCTCAGCCAGGACTCGCCGTTAAATTCGATCAAACCGTAATCGTCGGCACCCAGCGGTTGCCCGAGGCTGAACCAACGCACCACCCGCCTTTCCGGCACCGCGGCCCGCACACGCTCATCGTCGTGATTTGCAATCACCACGCCGTTGCCGCGCCACACCCGCGCCTTCGCAGCAAGGTAATCGCGAAGGTCGTCGTACCGGTCCAGGTGGTCAGCCGAGAGGTTGAGCAGCGCTGCCGCAGTGGCGTCCAGACGGGTGGTCGTCTCGAGCTGGAAGCTCGATAGCTCGAGCGCATACAAATCAGGTTCGGTGTCACCGAGCAAGTCGAGCGCGGGCGTCCCAAGGTTGCCGCCGACGCGCGCAACCACACCCGCGCGGTCCGCCATCAGGCCGACGAGCGTCGTCACGGTGCTCTTGCCGTTCGAGCCGGTGACCGCGACAACCGGCGCACGCGCATGCCGCGCAAACAATTCAATGTCGCCGACGACCGGAACGCCGGCCGTGATGGCCTGCTGCACGAACGGATCCGAACGCGGCACTCCAGGAGACAACACGATGAGTTCCGAGCGGTCGAGCGCGGCGACCGAAAAGCCGCCGAGGAACAAGGCTGCATCCGGCACCTGTTCGCGCAGCGCATCGACTTTCGGCGGCCGCGCGCGGCTATCAGTCACGGCGACCGCAACGCCGCGCAGCGACAACCAACGGGCCGCGGACAGACCGGTCGCGCCGAGCCCGACCACGAGCGCACGCCGCGCATCATCGATGCGGTCTCGTTCCTGCTTCACTGGCGTGTGCGCGTTCATCGGAGCTTCAACGTCGCGAGGCCGGCGAGCACGAGAATGACCGTGATGATCCAGAAGCGGACAATCACGCGGGGCTCAGGCCAGCCCTTCAATTCATAGTGGTGGTGTAACGGCGCCATCCGGAAAATGCGTTTGCCGGTCAGCTTGAACGAGGCAACTTGAAGAATGACCGACACGGTTTCGACGACGAAGACGCCGCCCATGATCAGCAATACGATTTCTTGTCGCGCTACCACCGCGACCGCCCCGAGCGCCGCGCCGATTGCAAGCGCGCCAACGTCGCCCATGAAGACCTGTGCGGGATAGGTGTTGAACCACAAGAAGCCGAGGCCGGCACCGACCAGTGCCCCACAGAACACCACCATCTCGCCGACACCCGGTACGTATGGAATCTGGAGATACGCGGAGAAGTTCACGTGCCCGGTCGCATACGCGACGGCCCCAAGGCCACCGGCGACCATCACCGCCGGCAGGATCGCGAGGCCGTCGAGCCCGTCGGTCAGGTTCACGGCATTGCTGGTGCCCACGATCACGAACCAGGTCAACGCGATGTACACAGGGCCGAGCGGAATCAGTACGTCCTTGAAAAACGGCACGATGAATCCCGTCTCCGCCGGCGACTGCGCAGTCACATAGAGTGTGAATGCGGCAATGAGCCCCGCGAACGACTGCCAGAAGAACTTCCAGCGGGCCGGCAGCCCTTTCGGGTCGCGCAGCACGAGCTTGCGGTAGTCGTCCACCCAACCAATTGCGCCGAACGCGGCGGTCACGCCGAGTACGACCCAAACAAAGCGGTTATCAAGATCGGCCCAAAGCAGTGTGGCAATCGCGATGGCGATGAGAATGAGCGCTCCGCCCATAGTCGGCGTGCCGGCTTTCTTCAAGTGCGTTTGTGGCCCATCGTCACGGACGGTCTGTCCAATTTGATAGCGCGTGAGCCACCGAATCATCGCCGGCCCGAACAATAACGAAAACGCGAGCGCGGTCAGCACACCCAAAATCGCGCGCAGCGTGAGGTACTGGAACACGCGGAAGCCGCTGTGGTACTCGGTCAGGAATTCGGTGAGCCAAAGCAGCATGTCAGCCTCCGTCCGCCGTCAACGCTGCGACGACGCGCTCCAAGCGCATCGACCGCGAACCCTTCACGAGTACGGTGATGCCGCCCGTGAGTTCCGCCCCCACCGCTTTCGCCAGCGCATCCGCGTCGTCGAACTGCTCCCCACGCCCGAACGCATCGGCCGCGGCGGCCGCCAGTGGACCAAGCGCGAACAAGCGCTCGATTCCCGCCGAGCGCGCGTCGTGTCCGGCCTGCGTGTGCAGCGAGACCGCCTCGGCGCCGAGCTCGCCCATATCGCCAAGCACGAGCCACCGTCGACCCCCGAGCCGGGCGACCACGTCGAGCGCGGCGCGTAATGAAGCGGGATTCGCGTTGTAGGTGTCGTCGATCACCCTCGAACCGCTGCGACCCGGAACGGCACGCAGACGCCCACCCACGGGCTGGAATTCGGCGAGCCCGGCAACAACGTCATCGAGTGTCGCGCCGGCGGCGACGGCGGCTGCCGCGGCCGCGAGCGCATTGCGGACGTTATGCAGGCCCGGCACCGTGAGCGTGACCTTCCGTTCTTCAGCGCCCGTCGAGAGCGTGAAGCACTCGCCGCCCGTTTCGTCGCTACGCACTGTCCGCGCGTCGGTGGTGAAATCTGCGGCTGCGTCGACGCCGAACTCGACGCGCTGGCAATGCGCTGCCATCTGGCGCCAAGTGTCAGCGTACGGATCATTCGCGTTGATCACCGCGCACCCGTCGGCAGGCAGCGACGCGAATAGCTCGCCCTTCGCGCGCGCGACGCCGGCGACATCGCCGAAGCCGGCGAGATGCGAGGGCCCCGCGTTGGTGACGACACCCACAGTCGGTCGCGCGATACGCGCGAGCGTGGCAATTTCACCGTGATGGTTCGCGCCCATTTCGATCACCGCTGCACCGTGCGACGTCTCGAGCTCAAGTAACGTGAGCGGCAATCCGATGTCGTTATTCCGATTGCCGCGCGTCGCGAGCACCGCGCCACGGCGTCGCATAATGGATGCCGTCATTTCTTTCACGGTCGTTTTACCGTTGCTGCCGGTGACGCCAATAACGGGGCGTTTGAATGCGGCCCGATGCGCTCCCGCGAGTTCGCCGAGCGCCGTACGCGTGTTAGTGACCACGACCTGCGGCAAGCGAACGGCAACTTCACGCTCGACCAGCGCACCGGCAGCGCCCGCCTCGGCGGCCGCGGCGACAAACTCGTGGCCATCGAAATTTGGCCCAGAGAGTGCGATGAAGAGTTGCGCCGATTGCAGCGTGCGCGTGTCGGTACTCACCCCGCGATAGGCGCCGTCTGCGCCTTGGAGCCGACCGCCGACGGTGTTTGCCAGCACTGAAAGCGTCGCCGGGCTCATCCGACGCGCCCCGCAAGAATTTTTGCCACGGTCGCTCGATCGCTGTAGGCGTGCACGTGCGTGCCGACGACTTGATAGTCCTCGTGGCCTTTACCGGCGACGACAACGACGTCTTCGACCGTGGCCGCGGCGATGGCTTCACGAATCGCGGTTGCACGGTCACGGTGCACACACCAACGCGCGGCGGCCGGGAAGCCGACAACGATCTCGGCCACGATGGCTTCAGGGTCCTCGCCACGCGGGTTGTCGTCTGTGACGACGCACTCGTCGGCCCACGCCGCTGCGACCGCCGCCATCAACGGCCGCTTGCCCCGGTCCCGTTCGCCGCCACACCCGAACACGCACACAAGACGCCCACGCGCGTGCACGCGTGCAGCGCGCAGAATTTTCTCAAGCGCATCCGGCGTATGCGCGTAATCGACGATGACGAGGGGCCCGTGGTCGCCCCCGAACGCCTCCATCCGCCCAGGCACGGTCGGCGCAGCCGACAACGCATCGGCGGCCGTCGCTGCGTCGTGGCCAAGCTCGATGAGCGTAGCGAGCGCAAGGGCGAGGTTGTCGGCGTTGAAGCGGCCGAGCAAGGCCGTTGCCACGCGTGCTTCGCCGGCGTGCGTGTCGAACCCGATGCGCGATCCGCGCGCATGGAACTCAAGGTCGACAATCTCGACGAAGCGCTGCGCACAATCGCGCGGCGCCGGACCTGGGCTGCCGCCCACACCGACCGCCGTCGCATCGATTCGCCCAGCGAACGCGCGTAGCAACTCCAAACCATACGGGTCATCGGTAAAGAACACGCCGGCCGCTGTTTCGGGCAATTCAAACAAGCGACGCTTTGCCCGCGCGTAATCCGAAACGTCTGGGTGATAGTCGAGATGATCGCGCGTCAGGTTCGTGAACACCGCGACACGAAAACGCACGGCATCCACGCGGGCCTGATCAAGTGCATGTGATGACACTTCGATGGCCGCCGCCTCAGCACCGTCGTCGCGCAGCGCGCGGAGAAGACGCTGGACGCTCACCGCATCCGGGGTCGTGCGATCGGCCGCAGCGAGGGCGCCCGGGAACCCATAGCCAATCGTCCCGAGGATGCCGCAGCGACGCCCAAGGCGCGCAAGTGCATCTGCGACCAGGTGCGTGACAGAGGTCTTGCCATTCGTTCCCGTCACGCCAATGACGTCGAGCGCATGCGATGGCGCTTCGTAGAAACGCGCGGCGATGTCGCCAGCGCGCGAACGCAATTGATCGACCGGATACGCGGGTATTCCGTTCGGTAGCGTCGGGGCAACCCAATCCTCGGCCGGCTCCCACGCGATGGAGTTCGCCCCGCGCTCGACTGCGTCGGCGGACCACTCGAGGCCGTGCGTTCGCCCGCCCGCACAGGCGAGGAACAGATTGTCGGGCGCGAGTTGCCGGTGATCCATCGCAACACCAGCGACCACGCGATCGTCGGTCGGCGACACATCCGCGTAGTCTTTGAGCAGCGCTGACAGATTCATCGCGGCACCCCCGCGGCGATAACGGGCACCGTCGGTTCGCGCAGTCCATCGGGCGCGATGTCCAGCAGACGCAACGCACCCGCCGCGACGCGTCCGAACACCGGCGCCGCCACCTCGCCCCCGTAATAGCCACCGCGGGTGGGCTCATCAATGACCACCACGGCGACGATGCGCGGGCGCGATGCAGGCGCCATGCCTGCGAACACCGACAGGTGTCGATCAAGCGCGTACCCGCCCGCTTCCGTCTTCCGGACCGTGCCCGTCTTGCCAGCAACGCGGTAACCCCGCACGCGCGCGCCGGACGCACTGCCATCCGGCGCAAGCGCCGCTTCAAGCAAGGCACGGAGATCCTGCGCCGTCGCCGCCGGTAGGACACGCGTCCCCGTCGCGGGCTCGTCACGCCGCACCAGCGTCACGGGGTAGCGCATGCCGTCGGCCGCGATCACCGAATACGCTTGCGCGAGTTGCAGTGGCGTGACCGAGATGCCGTAGCCGTAAGACAACGTCGCCTGACCGATTTCCCGCCACTGCATGAAGTGGTTCAGCAACCCCGCCTGCTCGCCAGGAAAGCCGCTGCCGGTGATTGCACCGAAGCCAAAGTCCTGCAGCACACGCCAGATCTGTTCGGGGTCGAGCGCAAGCGCGATCTTGCTCGCCCCGACATTGCTTGAACGCGCGAGGAGCGTTGCGATGTCGATCACACCGTTATTGCGCACGTCACGCACCGTGCCGCCACGCACACGGAGCAAACCCGGGCTCGTATCGACGGTAGAGTGTGCATCGAACCGGCCGCTCTCGAGTGCCGCGGCAATCACGAATGGTTTGAAGCTGGAGCCCGGCTCAAGCACATCGGTCGCCGCACGGTTCCGGTATCGGTCCGCACTGAGGCCCTGCCGGTTATTCGGATTGAATGCCGGTTGGTTCACCATCGCGAGGACTTCGCCGGTCGTCGCATCCATCACGACGAGCGAGCCGCCACGTGCGCCGTGCGCCGCGACCGCGCTCTTGAGTTCGCGGAACGCCAAGTACTGGATGCGTCGGTCGATCGACAACACCAACTCGCGCCCCGCGCGCGGCTGCTCGAGACTCTGAACATCGGCAATGACGCGCCCAAGCCGGTCACGCAACACTTGCTTGCGTCCGGGTTCGCCGCGCAGCCATTCGTCGAACGCGAGCTCGACGCCCTCCTGCCCCGCGTCGTCGATGTTCGTGAATCCGAGCAGGTGTGAGGTCACTTCGCCGGCCGGATAATACCGGCGATACTCGCGCACGCGGTGCACACCCGGAATGCCGAGTTCGACAACGCGCGCGGCCTCGTCTGGGCTCATATGCCGACGCAGCCAAACGAATTGCCGGTCCGCGCGGCCGTTCAACTGCGCGGCCAATGCTTCTGGGTCGACTTCGATGGCAGCCGCGAGTTCGCGAACCCGGCCACTCGCAAGCAACTCTGCAGGTAGCGCCCAAAATGAATCGACGGGTGTGCTTGCGGCGAGCGACTCACCTTGACGGTCGACGATCATGCCGCGATGCGCAGGCACCTCGACGGTACGCAGGTGCCGCGCATCCGCCTGCGCGTTCAGGAACGCGCCTTCGTTCAAGTTGAGTTCGACGGCCCGCCAGACCAACGCCGCCACCGCCGCAGCGAACAGCGCGAGCAGGATGAGGGTGCGTGCGTGCCAGTTCATGGTGTGACGATGACCACGGCATCGGGGTCAGGGACGCGCATTGAAAGGCGCTCGGCGGCGACCTGCTCAACACGCGCGTGCGTGGACCATGCGGCCTGTTCGATCTGAAGACGGCCCCATTCGATGTTCATTTCGTCGCGGACGGCTTGCGCGCTCTGCACGGCGGTGAACGTCGTGCGGTTCAAGTGCACAATCCACACTTTCGCGAGCGAAGATACGAACAGCGCGGCGAGCAACGCGGCAATGAGCGGTGCACTGCGCGTCATGCGACCCGCTCCCCAACGCGCATGACAGCGCTGCGCGCGCGCGGATTGGTCCGAAGTTCCGCGGCGCCCGCGCGAATGGCGCGGCCCAGGGGCTTCAGGCGCGGCCCCGATGCCGTCGGCAAGGGCAAGCCGCGGGGTCCTTCGTGGCTGATTGGGCCGCGCAAGAACCGCTTCACCTGACGGTCCTCAAGCGAGTGAAAACTGATCGCGCACAAGCGGCCGCCCATGCGCAACACACGCGGACACTGCGGAAGAAACGCGGCGAGTTCATCGAGTTCGCCGTTCACTGCGATTCGAATGGCCTGAAACGTCCGCGTTGCCGGATGTTTTCCGGGCTCGCGGCCCGGGACGGCCCGCGCGACCGTCTCTGCGAGGTCGGCCGTCGTGGCGAAAGGCTTTTCTACGCGACGCTGGAGAACGCCGCGCGCGATCCGACGGGCAAAACGTTCCTCGCCGTATTCACGCAGTACGCGGATGAATTCGCCTTCACCGACAGTCGCAATCCATTCCGCAGCAGACACACCATTGTCGGGGTCCATCCGCATGTCGAGCGGCCCATCGGTCGCGAAGCTGAAGCCGCGACGCGCGTCGTCAAGTTGGGGTGACGACACGCCGAGGTCGGCGAGGATTCCGTCGACTTCGCCGATTAGCCCCAACTCCCGCACGGTCCGCTCCAGCATCGAAAACGTTCCCCGTGTGATCGTGAAACGCGGGTCGTCGCCAAACGCGGCGTTGGCCGCTTCGACGGCTTCCGGGTCACGGTCGAACGCCAGCAAGCGCCCGCCTGGCCCGAGGCCCGCTAACATCGCCCGGCTGTGCCCACCGCGGCCGAACGTCGCATCCACGTAGCAGCCATCCCCACGCAGACCGATCTGCGCCAGGACCTCCGCGAGTAAAACCGGCTGGTGCGTTGCGTCCACGCCCCGGCCTCACAGAGAAATCGATTCGAGTTCAGCGGGCAGCGGGATATCGTCGTCGGCTTCCTCCAGCCAACCGTCGCGCCGCTCATTCCACCGCTGTTCGTCCCACAGTTCGAATTTGTTGCCTTGGCCGATCAGCACGACGCGGCGGTCGAGCTGCGCGAAGTCGCGCAGCATCGGCGGCAATAGCACGCGGCCGTGGCTGTCGAGTTCGAGATCCGTCGCGTGCCCCATCAACAGGCCCTGGAGTCGACGCGTATGCGCATTCAACGATGGGAGGTTCACGAGCTTGCGCTCGACCACCTCCCATTCAGGCAGCGGATACAGCAGCAAACAGCGTGCGCGGTCGACCGTCGCGACCACCTGGCCGCCGGCTTCCGCCTGCAAACGCTCGCGATACCGGACCGGGATGGCCATCCGACCCTTGGTATCGAGCGTGACGCTGTTAATGCCTCTGAACACGGACCTCTCCCATAAAACACCACTTTGTCCCACTTGGAGGCACTATAGGTGGCGAATCGCGGGTCCGTCAAGGCATTAACCACAAAAATTTTCAGTCTGGACAGTAACTTACGACGCGTTTCTGCGTGGATCATGTGGTCGGACGAGGCAATGAAATCAGCAGCTTGGGCGGGGTACTTCAGGCACCGGATTAAGTGAAAACCCGGTGTTTTGTGAATTTAAGGAGTCAGCCGGTAAGCCGGGTTCTGTCGTGGACAGTCATTCATCTGGGACGCCCGTCGCCGGGACGCCTCTAGCGACCTACCCGGGAGCCGTGCGGGCCGCACG
>CAYODZ010000189.1:0-3893 GCA_964402835.1 uncultured Gammaproteobacteria bacterium
GACATCGATCTCGGCCGGCTCGTTTTCACCCCGGCGGCGAACGCGAACGGTGCAGCTTACGCGAGCTTCACCTTCCAGGTGCGCGACGACGGCGGAACCGCCAACGGCGGCGTCGATCTCGACGCGAGCGCGAACACGATCACCGTCAACGTGACCTCCGTCTCCGACGCGCCGGTACTGGCGGGGGCGAACAACCTCACCGCGATCAACGAGGACGCGACGAGCAATGGCGGCACGCTTGTTTCGGCACTGATCTCCGGACAATTCAGCGACGGCGACGCGGGGGCTCTCTCGGGCATTGCCGTGACTGGCGTCGCCAATACCAACGGCACGTGGCAGTACTCCACCAACGGCGGCGGCGCGTGGACGAGCTTCGGCAGCCCGAGCGAAGGCAGCGCGCGGCTCCTCGCGGCCGACGCCAATACCTACGTGCGCTTCGTGCCGAACGCCAACTGGAACGGCACCGTCGCGAACGGCCTCACCTTCCGCGCCTGGGACCAGACCCTGGGGGTAAACGGCGGCGTCGCATCCACCATTCCGAACCCGGTGTTCCAGGACCGTTTCGGCAGCGTGTCCTACAGCAACAACGACGGTACCGGGAACTGGAGCGCGGGCTGGGTCGATACCGAGGACGGCAGTCCCGCTTCGGGCAGGTTCACGATCACGTCCGGACTGCTGGAGATCAAGCCGAACAGCGCTTCGGACACCCTCTATCGCCAGGTCGACCTCACCGGTGCGACGGCGGCCACGCTCTCGTTCTCGTACAACAACCTGCTCCAGGCGGGGGCCGGCGCGCAGATCGTCGTGCAGGCCTCGTCGAACGGCGGCGGCAGCTACACGACGATCGGCACCTTCGACGGCTTTACGAATGCCGGCGCCGGTAATTTCAATGCGGATATCAGCGCTTACATTTCGGCCACCACCCGCATCCGGCTCGAGATCGTCTCTTCGGGGGCGCCGCCGCGCTTGCTGGAGATCGACGACTTCAGGATAGCCGCGACCGCCCCCGGCAACGGCGGCACCTCCGCATTCAGCGCGGCGACGGCGAGCAGCAGCATTACCGTCAATCCCGTGAACGACGCGCCCGCGGGTGCCAACAAGACTGTCGTTACGAACGAGGACTCGGGATACACATTTTCCGCAGCCGACTTCGGATTCACTGACGCCGTAGAAGGCCACGCGTTCCATTCGGTGAGGATCGCGACGCTGCCCGCCGCGGGCACGCTCACGTCCAACGGCGTTGCGGTGAGCGCAGGCGATTTCGTGACCAAAGCCGACATCGACCTCGGGCGCCTCGTCTACACACCCGCGGCGAATGCCAACGGCGCAGGCTACGCGAACTTCAGTTTCCAGGTGCGCGACGACGGCGGCACCGCCAATGGCGGCGTCGATCTCGACGCGAGCGCAAACACGATCACCGTCAACGTGACGGCCGTGAACGATGCGCCCGCCGGTGCGGACAGGACGGTGACTACGAACGAAGACACCGGCTACACCTTTGCTGCGGCGGACTTCGGCTTCTCCGATGCGGCCGATTCGAACGCGCTGGCTGCGGTGAAGATCGCGACGCTCGCGACCGCTGGCACGCTCACGCTCGACGGCATCGCGGTGAGCGCAGGCGATTTCGTGAGCGTCGCGAACATCAATTCAGGAAAGCTTGTCTACACCCCCGCAGCGAACGCGAACGGCGCAGGCTACGCGAGCTTCACCTTCCAGGTGCGCGATGACGGCGGGACATCCAACGGCGGCGTCGATCTCGACGCAAGCGCGAATACGATCACGATCAATGTCACCGCAGTGAACGACGCGCCGGTGCTGACGGGCGCGAACAATCTCACGGCGATCAACGAGGATGCAGCGAGCAACGGCGGGACGCTGGTATCCGCCCTGGTCGCGGCTCAGGTGAGCGATCCCGATGCGGGCGCGCTGACCGGCATCGCGGTAACAGGCGTCAACAACAGCAACGGCACCTGGCAGTACTCCACCAACGGCGGGGGAAGCTGGCAGAGCTTCGGCAGCCCCAGTGAGGGAACGGCGAGGCTGCTCGCGGCCGACGCGAACACCTACGTGCGCTTCGTCCCGGATTCGAACTGGAACGGCACGGTCGCGAACGGCATCACGTTCCGCGCGTGGGACCAGACGTCGGGCACGAACGGCGGCGTCGCGCCGACGATCGCGAATCCGGTGCTGCTGGATAACTTCAACACGCTGTCGTACAGCAACAACACCGGCACCGCGCAATGGACCTCGGCGTGGGTCGACAGCGACGGTAACGTCGCCGGCGGAGACATCCACGTTCGCGATTCGACGCTGCACATTCATGCCGATCACGATCTCCGCTCGCTCTATCGCGAGGCCGATCTGAGCGGTGCACTAAGCGCGACGCTCTCCTTCGGCTACGACTACGACGTCAACTTCGACGACGACAGTCTGGTGCGCCTGCAGATTTCGAGCAACGGCGGCGCGAGCTACACGACGCTGCGCACGTTCTCCGACTCGACCAGCGGTTCCGGCACCTACAGCCAGGACGTGAGTGCGTGGATCTCCTCTGAGACGCGCATCAGGTTCCTCGTGGCCGAAGGCGACGGCGGCGAGATCAATTTCGACAATCTTCGCCTCACCCTGACGGCGGCCGGCAATGGCGGCGGCGCGCCATTCAGCAGCGCAAGCGCATCGAGCAGCATCACGGTCGCGGCGGTCAACGATGCGCCTCGCGGTGCGAACAACACGGTGGTCGCGACCGAAGACACCACCGGTGCATTCACCGCCGCGATGTTCGGCTTCAGCGACAGCGTGGAAGGCCACGCCATCGCCGGCGTGAGGATCACCACGCTCGCGAGTGCGGGCACGCTTACGCTGAATGGCACTGCCGTAACAGTCGAGCAGGTGGTGAGCGCCGCCGACATCGATGCGGGGCTGCTGCGTTTCCGCGCCGATGCGGACGCGAACGGAACGGCGTATGCGACCTTCACGTTCCAGGTGCAGGACGACGGCGGCACCGCCAACGGCGGCAGCGACACCGATGCGACCGCGCGCACGATGACGATCAACGTGACCGCCGTCAACGATGCCCCGGTGCTCGCCGGCACAAACGATCTACCCGCGATCAACGAGGACGTAACGTCGAGCTCGGGCCTGCTCGTGTCCGACCTCATCGCGGGGCACACGAGCGACGCAGACAGCGGTGCGCTCGCCGGCATCGCGGTGATCGCCGTGGATAACACGAACGGCACCTGGCAGTACACGCTGAACGGCTCGACGTGGAGCAACTTCGGCTCGCCGAGCGCTTCGAGCGCGCGGCTGCTCAATGCGGACAGCGACAACCGCATTCGATTCGTGCCCGACGCGAACTGGAACGGCACTTCCGCGAACGGCATCACGTTCCGTGCGTGGGACCGCACCAGCGGCTTCTCGGGCGGAACGGGCAATACCGGCACCAACGGCGGCAGCAGCGCCTTCAGTGCCGCCACCGCGAGCGCGGCCATCACCGTCAATGCCGTGAACGACCGTCCCGTCGGCACAAACAGAACCGTCACGGCCAACGAAGACACGCCGTTCGCATTCACTGCGGCGCATTTCGGGTTCAGCGATGCGATCGACGGCCACGGCCTCAACGCCGTGAAGATCGCGAACGTTCCTGGTGCGGGGTCTCTCGCGCTCGACGGCGTCGCGGTTACTGCCGGCGATTTCGTCACGAAGGCGGACATCGACGCAGGCAAGCTCGTGTACAGCGCCGCCGCGAACGCAAATGGCGCGGGCTACGCGAGCTTCGCCTTCCAGGTGCAGGACGACGGCGGCACAGCCAACGGCGGTATCGACCTCGCACTCGCGCGCACGATGACGATCGACGTCACCTCGGTGAACGATGCGCCGGTGGGAGCGGACAACACCGT
>CAYODZ010000190.1:0-6421 GCA_964402835.1 uncultured Gammaproteobacteria bacterium
TTGAGTGCTAGGCGACCTTTGTAAACAAAACCTTCCCCATGACGGTGACGATAAAAAAGATGAATTTCGTCCTCCGTGTTCTTCGATTTGACAATTCGGTCCTCGCCGAAATGCGCGTTCGGGCCTTCCCAGAAAAGGCGATCTCCAACTAGTCGATCGTGATACTGCGTCGCGTCAGTGGACTTCAGTTCGGTTACGAATAGAACAATCTTATTGTCACCACGTGGGGTGAAGACTCCCCGAGAAAATGCATGATAACTTTTGTAGTTCCACAATTCGGCAAGTTGAGAGCGCGTGTACCCCGACCCCATAAGGATGCGTGAAAACTCCACCGGCATATCCCACCCCACATTCAACCTTTCCAATGCCAGTATCTGTGAATTGTGTGTCTAGACCAACCCCTGCCTATGGCGGGCAGGTATCACTTGGAACCTTTAATAGCGGGATTCGTTATTAAGACTTCGCTACCGAAGTATTAATAAGGCCTTGAAGTTCTGTCTCCACGCCAATTTCGGATGCGAGCCGCAACAGCCTGCGTCGGTCCAATAGTGAAAGGTCGAGGTCGCCGGCATTCGGGCCGGTCCGGTGGCTGAGGCGGCTGCGGGCGAAGTAGAGCCAGTCGACCAGCGCACGCTCCGGCGTCGCGCGGATGTGATCGCGGTAGCGCGGATCGATGCGATCCTCCGGTGCGCCGGCATCCAGCAGCGCGCGCGGCATCGCGAAGAAGTGATACCAGCCAATCGCGGTCTTTACGCGGCCGACGGGCGGTTTAGGACCGGCTGCGTCTAAAGGAATGATCGCAGTTACCGTCGCTGACGGATTGTTGAGGACGCCCGCATCACCCAACGCGGTATTCAGGGAAACGATCGCGTCGCGACGCAGCAGATGGGCCGCATCCGCGGGTTTGCCGGCGAGTGAGCGGAATGCATTCAAGAAGATTCCGCGACTCACACGCGTCAGCCTGCCCCGCTGTTGCGCGCCCGCGAGCCAATGCGTCAGCGTGCTGGCCGGGACCGGCGAGCCACGTGCCCGGCCGGCGAATCGTTCCAGTAAACCACGGTCGAGTGCCGCCGGCGCGTCCGGCTGGGTGAGCAGCCGCTCGAGGCCGATTCGCCACGGGGTCATCGCAGCACCTGAGCGAGATAGTCCGCAACGCGATGCTTCATGGCGGACCACTCGTCTGCGTTCATGCGCTCGGCCTCGCCGACGGGGAGCGCGTCGAGAAGCTCGGATTGAAATTGAGCCCAACCCATCGCTCCGAGGCGATCATGCGCGAGTGTCAGCGCGCCTTCCGCATCGACGTTCGCCCGGGCAAGCGCCCAGTCCACGAGCTCGGCGTCGAGCGGCGCTGCGCTTGCGCAGAGCTTGTCGAGGTCGAACACGTCTCGAGGCGCGGGCACGGCGCGACCCAAGAGTGCCGCGAGTTTCGTGGCAATCAGCGCCGGTGTGTCATAGGTGTCGACCCAGAATGGTGAGGTCCCGATGGCCGCGCGCGGTGTGTAACGCAGCTGCACGGGGATTGTCGGCGCCGCGCGTGCGGCTGCGCGTGACACTTCAACCTCAAGATGGTGGCGTTCGCCGCTGTCGTCCGTGAAATTGATCTTCCAGCGTGGGGTCAGTTCGCCTTTACCGGGGCGGGTCAGTTGCAGATCGTGGACAGCGGTCGAGCGCGCGGCACTCGCAATCGCGCGTTCGATGCTGTTGTGCAACGAGTCGGCCGTGCGCTTCGGGTTCGTGAAGTCGAGGTCGACGTCCTTGGTCATGCGATGGGGGTCGAAGCGCGCCTGCATGGCGGCACCCCCTTTCAATACGAAGCCCTCCCCGCGCCGGTGGAAGAGCTCGCGAAGAAAGCGTTCGAAGAACTTTTGCTTTATGTCAGTCATAAGTTATGCCAAGAATATTGGCATAACTTGATACTAAAGTCTAACGCCGGCGCCTTACCTTAGCGAAAAGCCGTGGAGCTACAAAGACATACAGCGGTACCGCAATCCAGAAATCCCCAGCCGCGACGTTGTACTGCTGGAGCATCTCCCACCAGGTCAGGCCGCCGGCGAGACCGAGGCCAAACTCGAATCCTACGGTCAGTAGCAACCAGATCGTGCCGACCGCCCAAGCCTGACCGGTGGACTTCAGCGGCCAACGCCTGAACAACCACCAGAAATAGATTGTGAACAGCACGAGCAGCAGGACGGTCGAGAGTTGGTAGGCGACGCCGGTCGAGTATTGGGTCTCGAGCCAGAACTCGCGCGCGAAACCGTTGCCGATCGCGAGAATCATCAGGCCGAACCAAGCGAGGAGGTAGCGCAGCATCAGAGGTGCTCCGGTTCGTCGACGGTGTACTCGTGGCGCACGTTGCCGGTGTTCAGGGTACCGGCGGGCTCGAACAGAAGCACGTGAACTTCATCGTCGGCGACGGGCTGGTGCTCGACACCGCGCGGGACGATAAGAAACTCGCCCTCGTTGATGACGACGTCTTCATCGCGCATTCGCATGCGCAGCGTCCCTTTGATGACGAGAAATAATTCATCTTCGTCGTCGTGCTGATGCCAGACAAACTCACCTTTGAGTTTCGCGAGTTTCACGTGCTGACCGTTGAGCTCGCCGACGATGCGGGGGCTCCAGTGCTCGCTGATCTGTGCAAGCTTGTCGCCAAGATGGACTGGCTTCATTTGACCCCCGTGCCTCTTTTTGGGGAGTATAAGGCGTCGCGGTAGGGGAGACTTATGAGGGCAGGGATGCGCCAGATCATTGTGATTGTATTCGCGTCTATCGCCACTTGGGTGATTGCAGACTACTTCGACTTCACACCGCGAAAGGCCTTGGATCTGTTCAAAGATGCGCCTGCCGAGGCCAAACCGGTACGGCGGTCTGTGAGGCCGCCTGTTACGAAATCAGACAGTACTCCCACCCAGCAGGAAACAGCCGCGACACGACTGGAGACGGCCCATCGTGACGCTCTACGGCAGGAAGCGGCTAGACGAGAGGCAAGTCGAAATCGGCAGGTCCTCGCGACGCTAATGAGTACGTGTCGCTACTGGTCGTCTCAACCCCAAGATCGATACGCGACTGACATGCGTGCTGCAGCGTGTAATCGCGCACGCCAGTTTGCGGCGGAGAAACGCCTAGACCAGCCGTCGCCACCACGAATCGCTTCGGTACCGAGAAATGTGCAGCGGTCAACAGCGCCACCTGCGATCCGTTCCCAGTACGAAGTGCCAGTGAATGACTGCAATGGGCGCCAAGTTGGCTCCATTGAGTACCGGCAGTGCCGCGCTCGTGAAAGTCGTCGTCTCCAAGACCGGTGCCGAAACTACCGTAGTCAATTGGCCTCCGCCGGACCGGTTGCGGAACAAACGCGCGAGTTCGCGCGCATATGGTGTGACGCGGCAGACCGATACGAGATAGTTAAGTGATCAACCCGCTGGTTGTGACGCAAGCGCCTCATAAACCTCACGGACAACACCGGCGAGGTCTGGCGTCCAGCGCATCACGATGACGAGGTCGTTCTCCTCGTCGATGTAGATGTAGTTGCCGCCGAAGCCGGCGGCCCAGTAGGCGGACACGGGCGCGGCGGGGACCGCTTTGCGGTTGGTGTTCAGCCACCAGAGGTAACCGTAGTCGGTCTTGGCTTTCGTGGGGACGCGGAGCTGGTCGAACCACTCGTCGGGGAGTAGGCGTCTGTCGTGCCAGATGCCGCGGTTGAGCATCAGTAGGCCGAAGCGCGCGTGGTCGCGCGTGCTGATGAACATGCCGCCGCCGAAGTGGCCGCCGCCCGAGACCGATTGCATGCGCTTGCCGTTGAGTTCGACCCACGAGTTCTCGTAGCCGTGCCAGCGCCAGCCGTCGGATGCGCCGATCGGGTCCATGATCTCGCGTTTCAGGACGTCGGGCAGCGGTTCTTCGAGGACCAGCATCAGCGCGTACGCGAGCAGGTTGATGCGGACGTCGTTGTACTTGAAGCGGGTGCCGGGCTCATGAAGCGGGCGGTTCTGCGGGTCGTCGCCCTCGGGGCGGTCGGCCCAGTCGGGGACGTCCCACAGCGTGCCGGACCAGTCGGACGTCTGCTGCAGCAGGTGGTGCCAGGTAATCGCGCCGTTGTGATTGCCATCGAAGTGCCCGGTGTCGAGGTACTTGGCGACACGGTGGTGCACATCCCGAATCTCACCATCACGGAGCGCGACCGCGGCGACGGTCGCGAGATAGCTCTTCGCGACGCTGAAGGTCATGTCGGCACGGCGGGTGTCGCCCCACTCGGCGACGATGCGGCCGTTCTTGAGGATGATGCCGCTGTCGCCGGCGCGCGGTTTCGTCGGGCCGAGAATGCGGAAGTTCGGCTCGCGCGGCGCGAACGCGTCGGTGATGACCTGGTGCAGGTCGCTCGGTTCGGTGACCGCTGTGCTGCGCGCATAGTCGACCGCTTCGATGAGCTTCGCAGGGTCGAAGCCGGCAGCTTCGGGGGCGACGGTGTCCCACGCGCCCGGCGGCGGGAAATACAGCGAGGCCGCGAATGCAGTGACGGCGAGTGCGTGGAACAGGCGCACGGCTCTAGCCCATTTTTACGAAGCCGGGCGTCTCACGGACGCGGGTGAGCCAGGCCTGGACCGCCATGTACGGCGTCAAGTCGAAGCCGCCTTCATCAGCGCAGTGCGTGTAGGCGTACAGCGCGATGTCGGCGATGCTGTAGCGGTCCGCAACGAAGAAGTCTTTGCCGGCCAGGTGTTGCTCCATGACGGAAAGTGCATGGTGGCCGCGTTCGCGGCATTCCTTAATGCGTTGCTCGGTGCCCGGTGGACTGCCGAGGAAGCGCACCAGGAAACGCGCGACGGCGATCGCGGGTTCATGGGTGTATTGCTCGAAGAACATCCACTGAAGGACATGGGCACGCTCGAGCCGCGAGTCCGGAATCAGCGGCGAACCCTCCGCGAGATACCAGAGGCCCGCGTTCGACTCGGGGAGCAGGGTACCGTCTTCGAGCTGCAGGACAGGCACCTTCGCGTTTGGGTTGAGTTCCTTGAACTCGGACGTTCGGGTCTCACCCTTCACGGAGTTAACTTCGACCCATTCAAACGGGAGCCCAAGCTGCGTGAGCACGAGCTTTAGCTTGTAGCAGTTGCCAGATAACGCCATCCCGTAGACGCGATACATGACCGTCCTCCCCGTCGCCTAGTGTATATACTTTGCCCATGCATTTGACCGAAGTCTTCTATCGCCTCGCGGCCAGTGGCTTCGTGCCGCGCCGGCTGTTCGGGCCGGCGCCGCCGACGCTCGCGCCTTACCGACCGAAGGGCGCCCAGACCCAAATTGAGATCGTCAGCCATTGCTGGCGCTACGCGACGCTCCTCACCTATCAGCTGTCGTCGCTGGTCCTGCATTACCCGCGGGACGTGGCCGTGACGATGACGGTGTTCTATGCGGACGAGGACATCGGCACACGGCGTGTGCTGGACTTCTTCTCGAAGCAAGAAGTCCCGAACGTGCGCTGGAATTGGTGGAAGCTGCCAAAGGAGCAGTTGTTCCGTCGGTCAATCGGTCGCAACCTCGCGGCGCTTGAGTCGAAGGCCGACTGGGTTTTCTTCACCGACTGCGATGTGTTGTTTCGAGACGAGGCACTCGACGCACTCGGTCGCGCCGTACTCGGCACCACCGCGCCGCTCGTGTTTCCGCGCGAGCACAAGGTGACGCCGCTGCTACCGGATGACGATCCGCTGTTCCAGATTCCGGAGGACACCGTGGTTGATGTCCCGGTCCGCGAATGGCTACCGGACGTGCGCGACCGCGCGACGGGTCCGCTGCAGGTCACGCGCGGGGACGCCGCGCGCGCGATCGGGTACTGCGCGACGACGCCGTATTTCCAGAAGCCGGCCGACAGGTTCCAGAAGGCGCGCGAGGACCGTGTGTTCCGATGGCTGATGGGCACGCAGGGAACGCCGATTGAAGTCGACGGTATTTATCGCATCCGCCACCAGGTGAAGGGGCGGAAGGGTGCGGCTATCGCCAGTCCAGATTGAAGTGCGTTGCACCGACCGCGGTTAGGCGGTCGCGCAGCGCGCGCGTTGGCTTACGCAACGACTTGACGCGCCGGTCGTGAACCTCAACGAATGCTTTGCCGATGTCGTCGTGCAGCCCTTCGTCGATTAGCTTGTTGAGTAGCGCGACTTCCGCGCCCTCGACATCCATTTTCAAGAGCTTGACCTTGCCGCCGACGCTGCGGATGAATGCGACGATGTCGATGCCTGCGACCGTCTCGTAGTGGTCGTGCGAGATGTTCGACTTGTCAGAGACGAGCGATGAGCTGACCGAGCGCAGCAACGGGTCTTCGTCCGCGCGCTTGTGCATGTACAACTTCACTTCGCCGGCTTCGGTTGTCAGCGCAGCATGGTGGCAGGTCACGTTCGGCAAATTCGCAGTCGCCTTGACGAGC
>CAYODZ010000191.1:0-18623 GCA_964402835.1 uncultured Gammaproteobacteria bacterium
CGTTTCCTGCACACCGCCATGTTCTACCCGGGAAACTACGGCTTCATTCCGCACACATTGTCTGCGGACGGCGACCCGTGCGATGTTCTCGTGATTAGCCAAGTGCCAGTCGTTCCGGGCGCCGTAATCCGGTGTCGACCGATCGGCGCGCTGCTGATGGAGGACGAGGCCGGCGGTGACGAGAAAATCATTGCAGTGCCGGCACCTGAGCTACATCCCTTCTACGACAACGTGAAGGAACCCGGCGACCTGCCGCAAGTACTACGCGACCAGGTCGCGCACTTCTTCCAGCACTACAAAGATCTTGAGCCCGGGAAATGGGTGAAAGTCACCGACTGGCTCGGCGCCGAAGACGCGCGCCGCCTCGTTGGAGAGGCGATTACCCGCGCGTCATCCGCACTTTGAATCGCCGCAGTTCAGGCAGGTCATGCACCCATCCATCATGACGACGGCGGTCGTCGAGCACTTCGCACACAGCTGGGCGCCCGCGGGGAACTCGCTCTGCACGAACGCGTCAGTCTGCTTCTGAGACGCTTCGAACTCGGCGCGCTTCGCGGCAATCAACTGCTTCTGGTGCTCGTCGAGCGTATCTGCCTTTAAAAGGCCAATCGCAATCAGATGCTGCTCGATGACGTGTCCGATCTCCGCGATGATCGACGGCATGAACCTGCCGCCCGGCTTGAAATAGCCACCACGGGGGTCGAACACGGCCTTCAACTCTTCGACGAGGAAGGTCACGTCACCGCCTTTACGGAACACCGCCGAGATGATCCGCGTCAGCGCGACGATCCACTGGAAGTGGTCGAGGTTCTTCGAATTGATGAAGATCTCGAACGGACGGCGCTGTTGGTGCTCGGTATCCGCGTTCAGAATGATGTCGTTGATCGTGATGTACATCGCGTGGTCGGACACCGGCGTTTTCACCTTGTAAGTCGAGCCGATGAGCATGTCGGGGCGCTCGAGGCGCTCGTGCATCTGCACGACGTTCGTGCCGGCGACCGGCTGCGGCGTCGGTTTCTTCGCCTCGGCGACCTTGTCTTCCGGCTTTACGACGTTATAGCTGACGATTTTCTTTTTGATTTTTACGGTCATTCTTTTGGCCTCAATGCTTGCCGAAATACCCTTCCTTCAGGGCATCAAACAGGTTCGCGGCGGTGTGCATCTCGCCGTCATATTCAACTTCTTCGTCGCCCTTGAGCTCGACGGTGCTGCCGTCCTCAAGCGTGAACTTATAAGTCGTGTTCTTGAGATCCTTCTCCTTGACCAGCACGCCCTGGAATGCCTCCGGGTTGAAACGGAAGGTCGTGCAGCCCTTAAGCCCCTGCTCATACGCGTACAGGTAAATATCCTTGAAGTCACCGAATGGGTAATCGGTCGGCACGTTCGCGGTCTTCGAGATCGACGAATCAATCCACTTCTGCGCTGCCGCCTGGATGTCGACGTGTGACTTCGGGGTGATGTCCTCGGCGGTCACGAAGTACTCCGGCAGTCGCTCGGCGGGATCCGCAGAACCTGGGAGCGCCTGCT
This sequence comes from uncultured Gammaproteobacteria bacterium, assembly GCA_964402835.1. GTDB lineage: Bacteria > Pseudomonadota > Gammaproteobacteria > Natronospirales > JAIVGZ01 > JAIVGZ01. Next base: position 1,528 of record CAYODZ010000191.1, read on the forward strand.
GGTTCACGAGGTGCCGGTAAGCGAGCAACTCGAACGAAAACACCGCCACTTTTTCCTTCGACTTCTTGTTTTCGCGAATCACGTTACGGAAATAGTGATGCGCGAAGCTCGGTTCGATGCCGTTGCTCGCGTTGTTCGCGAGCGATAGCGAAATCGTGCCCGTCGGCGCAATCGAGCTGTGATGCGTGAAGCGCGCGCCGACTTCGGCGAGTTCCTCGACGAGATCCGGCGCAACGCCCGACATCTGCTGCATGTAGCGAGAATACCGCGCGTGCAGGATGCGGCCTGGAATTCGGTCACCCGCCTTCCAGCCGTCACGCACCATCTCGGGGCGCTTGCGCAGCATGGCCGGCGTCACCTCGAACTCTTCGAGCATGATCGGTGCAGGTCCCTTCTCTTTCGCGAGTTCCAGCCCGGACTCCCAACCGGCCAGTGCCATCTCGCGCGACACCGACTCGGTGAATTCGAGCGAGTCAGGCGAACCGTAGGCCATGCGTAGCATGGTCAGCGTCGAACCCAGCCCAAGAAAACCCATGCCGTGGCGACGCTTGCGCAGAATTTCGCCCCGCTGCTGGTCGAGCGGCAGGCCGTTGATCTCGACGACATTGTCGAGCATGCGCGTGAAGATGGCGACGGTCTTCTTGTACGCATCCCAGTCGAAACGCGCCTCGTCGGTGAACGGGTCAACGACGAACTTCGTCAGGTTCACCGAGCCGAGAAGGCACGAACCATAAGGTGGCAATGGCTGCTCGCCGCACGGGTTGGTGGCGCGAATGTTCTCGTCCCACCAGTTGTTGTTCATCTCGTTGACCTTGTCGATCAGGATGAAACCCGGCTCGGCAAAGTCGTACGTCGACGTCATGATCATGTCCCACAAACGGCGCGCCGGCAGCGTCTTGTAGACCTTGCATGCGACGAGACCCTCGTCATTTGCGAGGTAGCCCTTTGTGGTCGGCCACTCGCGCCAAACAATGTGGGTCGTGTCCGTCAGGTCGGTCGCTTCAGCCTCGGCCTCAGCGAGCGGGAAGGTCAGGTGCCAGTCGGCGTCTGCCTTGACCGCTTCCATGAATTCCTTCGTGATCAGCAGCGACAAATTGAAGTTGCGCAACCGGCCGTCTTCGCGCTTTGCCCGGATGAAATCCATCACGTCCGGGTGGCTGACGTCGAACGTTCCCATCTGGGCGCCACGGCGCCCGCCCGCCGACGACACCGTGAAACACATCTTGTCGAAGATATCCATGAACGACAGCGGTCCGGACGTGTACGCGCCCGCGCCGGCGACGAACGCACCTCGCGGCCGCATCGTCGAGAACTCGTAACCGATACCGCAGCCGGCCTTCAAGGTCAGGCCTGCTTCGTGGACCTTGCCCAGGATGTCGTCCATCGAATCGCGGATAGTCCCGGACACCGTGCAGTTGATCGTTGAAGTCGCCGGCTTGTGCTCGAGCGCGCCGGCGTTCGAAGTGATGCGGCCAGCGGGAATCGCTCCGCGGCGCAGCGCCCACAGAAATTCGCCGAACCAGTGCTCGCGGACTTCAGGTGCTTCGACCTCCGCCAGTGCCCGCGCGACCCGCTGCCAGGTCCCGTCGACCGACGCGTCGATCACGGTGCCGTCTTTCGCTTTTAGGCGATATTTCTTGTCCCAAATGTCCTGGGAGGCTTCCTGAACGGGGATGTCGGTAACTTGTTGCGGCACGATCTTCACGGCGGATTTCATTGACGGGGTAACTCCTATTTTTCTGGTTTTCGGCCGAATATCGGCTCCCCTTGTGTTTCGATTTCGGGGGGACACAACATCTTGTGTCCCGAGGTCTAAACTCTAGGCGGGAACCCTAACCCTGTCAAGGACTTTTTAGGGTCTATTTTGTGTTTTAAAAACAATGACTTGTAGAATCCACTTAAAGAAGAAAAGAGGCCTTGATTTTCGTATGAATTGCGGGTATTTGCCGGCCTTTAAAACGCGCCGTGCGTCCCCATTTCTGTGCCTATCACGACCACTATAAAGGACAATGCCGTGCTGAACTTTACCGCGCTGCGCCTGTCCTGAAAGACACGTGTTTTGCCCATAAGGAGACTTTAACCCCGATGAAGCCACAGTACCTGCTCGCCGCCGCGCTCATTGCCGCTACGCCCGCCGTCGGCCATGCCGATGTCATTCCCGCGCAGCTCGACGGAGTGTCCGTACCGTCTCTCGCGCCGATGTTGCAGCGCGCGACGCCGGGGGTGGTCAACATCTCGACGAGCGGCACGGTGCACGTACAGCAGAACCCGATGCTCAACGACCCGTTCTTCCGCAAGTTCTTCAACATGCCGGAGCAGCCGACCGAGCGAGAGTTTCAGAGCCTCGGTTCGGGTGTGATCGTCGACGCCGACAACGGCTACGTCCTGACGAACAACCATGTGGTCGCCAACGCGACCGAAATCACGATCACCTTACAGGACGGCCGCGAATTGTCCGCCGAAGTTGTAGGGACCGACGAGCCGACCGACCTTGCCTTGTTGAAAGTCGACGCCAACAACCTCACGGCGTTGCCACTCGCGGATTCCGAGAAGCTGCAGGTCGGGGACTTCGTCGTCGCGATTGGTAATCCGTTCGGACTCGGTCAGACGGTCACGTCCGGCATCGTGTCCGGGCTCGGGCGCGCACTCGGCTTGCGCCAGGAAAGCTACGAGAACTTCATCCAGACCGACGCGGCCATCAACCGCGGCAACTCGGGTGGCGCCCTCGTCAACCTGCGTGGCGAACTCGTCGGCATCAACACCGCCATCCTGTCCGGCTCGGGCGGCAATATCGGCATCGGATTTGCCATCCCGACCAGCATGGTCAAGTACGTGATGGGCCAGTTAATCGAACACGGGAAAGTGAGTCGGGGGGTGCTCGGCGTCACTATCCAGAATCTCAGTCAGGAACTCGCCACCGCGATGGAGCTCGACGACGCGACGCAGGGCGTTGTGGTGGCTAGCGTCGCCGCGGGCTCGGCGGCCGAGAAAGCGGGTATCCAAGTCGGTGATGTCATCGTGGGCCTGAATGGTCGTGGCGTGAGCAACCTCAACGAACTACGAAACCGCCTAGGGATGATGCCCGTGGGCGAGCAGGTACGTGTCGAGCTGTTGCGCAACGGCCGCCGACAAACGGTTACGGCTACGATTTCTGAACTCGCCGCGACGGAAATCGCGAGCGGCACACTGCACAGTGGGCTCGACGGGGCGTCATTCTCCAACATCCCCGAGACATCGCCGCTCTCCGGCCGCGTGCAAGGCGCGATGATTGTGCAAGTCGAGCAAGGCAGCAATGCGCAGCGCAATGGACTTGCCGCAGGTGACGTGGTCACTTCGGTGAACCGCCGGCCGATTACGAGCGTCGAAGATCTCCGTCGGCTCGCTGCGCCAGGCCAACAGCAGCTGCTCCTGAATGTTCGTCGCGGTAACGGTGCGTTTTTCCAAGTGATCCGCTGACGGCGTTTAGCCGGTGAGCAATTTGATTGCGACGACGGCCAACAACACGGCGAACGCCCAACGCAGCGCGCGCTGCGACACGGCGAACGCGAGGCGCGCGCCGAGTGGTGCCGTCAGCATCGCCATGGCGCCAAGCCCAACCGCGGCCGGCCATTCGACATAACCCGATAGCGCGAACCCGCCGGCGCCGACCAACGCGATCGGTAAGCCGGCGGCTGCCGCGGTACCGACCGCGCGCAACATCGTCCGGTTACACCAGACAAGATACGGGGCGGTGAGCGTCCCACCGCCGATGCCGATTAGTGCCGACAGCATTCCGATCACACCGCCTGTGAACGCGGTCGCTATCGGCCGCGGAAGTTCTCGGTGCGGTGTCGGCCGCGCGTCGAACGCGAGTTGCACCGCAACCAGCACGAGGAAGGCGCCGAAGACGCGCGCGAGCCAGACGCCGCTGATGACGCTCGCGGCGGCGGCGCCGAGTGCCGCGCCCACGATGAGCCCCGGCAACAGCGCGCGAAACGCCGACCAATCGATGTTTCTCGCGCGCGCGTGCGCGGCAATCGAGGAGGCCGAGGTCGGCACAATCGCGGCGAGCGAAGTGCCAACCGCGAGGTGCATCGCGACCTCTGGGGCTACGCCTTGAGCGCGAAACAGGAACAGCAACGCCGGCACGAACATGAAGCCGCCGCCGATACCCAGTAAACCCGCGAGTACACCGGCCGTAGCACCGGCGGCAAGCACCAAAAGCAGCAACTCAAAGTTCATGGGTATACTCGCGCGATGCGTCTCCTACTACTGTTTGTGGTGCTTGCCGTGGCACCTGCGGTGTCCGCAACGCCCGCCGTCGTGCGGGCACAGTTCACGAGCGCGGTGATGGACCGCGAGCCGGTCGACGAGCTCCAGGCGGCGTCGGTCAGCGATGGGCGCGTGCGCTTCTTCACGGAATTAAGAGGACTCGAGGGGCGCGAGGTCATCCATCGCTGGGAGCACGGCGGACAGGTCATGGCTGAAGTCGTGATTCCGGTCGGGGCTGAGCGCTGGCGTGCGTGGTCAAGCAAGCGCCTGCTTCCCGCTTGGACCGGTATTTGGCAGGTCAGTGTGGTCACGGATGGCGAAGTCCTTGGCACCTGGACGCTCGCCGTCGAATAGTCGTCAACGAAGCCACACCGACTTAACGTTAAGAAACTCGTAAAGCCCCTCGCGCGACAACTCGCGACCAAAACCCGAGGCCTTCACACCGCCGAACGGCAGGCGCGGGTCGCTCTTGACCATCCCATTCACGAACGCGAGACCGCATTCGAGGCCGCGCGCGATGCGTTCGCCGCGCGCGGTGTCCCGAGTCCAGACCGATCCACCGAGTCCATACCGGCTCGCGTTCGCAATCCGAAGTGCCTCCTGTTCGTCGCGAACGCGGATCAGTGCGGCGACCGGGCCGAATAACTCCTCGTCGGCGGCTGGCATACCGGGGCGCACGTCCGCGAGCAGCGTGGGCTCATAAAAGGCGCCCGGCCCCGGCACCGGCCGTCCACCTGTCACACAACGCGCGCCTGCGGCGAGCGAGCGTTCGACTTGGTCGTGTAGATCGTCGCGCAGGTCCCGGCGCGCGACCGGCGCGAGATCGAGTGCGCGAATCCGTTCTGCGAAACGCGCCGCAAACGCGTCGTGGACGGTGTCCTCGACGATGAAGCGTTTTGCGGCGATGCAACTCTGACCGGCATTCTGGAATCGTGCCGTCACCGCGGTCTCGGCGGCCGCTTCGAGGTCGGCATCCGCGAGCACGATGAACGGATCCGAGCCGCCGAGCTCAAGCACGCATTTCTTTAAATGCTTACCAGCGTGTGCGGCGACCGCGCGACCGGCCCCCTCGCTGCCGGTGAGCGTGACCGCGTGCACGCGCGCATCCGCAATCAGGTTTTCCATACGGTCCGACCCGATCAGCAGCGACTGAAATACGCCCACCGGCGCGCCCGCGTCCTGGAACACCCGCTCGATCGCGAGCGAACATTGCGGCACGTTCGACGCGTGCTTCAGCAAGCCGACGTTGCCCGCAGCGAGCGCCGGCGCCGCGAAGCGGAACACCTGCCAGAATGGATAGTTCCACGGCATGATCGCCAGTACAGCGCCGAGTGGCTGCCGAGCGATGTAGCTGCGCGAGGCATCGGTTTCAACGGGCTCATCGGCGAGCCATGTCGTTGCGTGTTCGGCGTAGAACCGGCAAGCGAGCGCGCATTTTTCGATTTCGGCACGCGCCTCGTCGGGTCGCTTGCCCATTTCGAGCGTCATCAGCTCGCCGAGCGCATCACGACGTTCCTCGAGGAGGGCCGCAACGGATTCGAGCAACGGAAGTCGTTTCGCAATCGGAGTCGCGCGCCACTCGTGCGTCGCCTGAGCGGCCGACGCGAGCGCGCGTTCCACGCCCGCATCGTCGAGCGCGTCGAAGCGCGCGATTTCTTCACCCGTCGCTGGATTTACGGACGCAAATGGCATGGAACCTCCGAGTGGTTATAGTAGCAGCATGGTCCAAAACATCTGCGTCCTGGGCGGTACCGGCTTTGTCGGCAGCCACCTCGTCACACGTCTTTCGCATGCAGGCCACCGTGTCACGGTGCTCTCGCGCCACCCCCACCGCCATCGCGGACTTAGCGTGCTGCCCACCGTTCGTGTAGCGCGCGCCGATGTCCACGACGAAGCGGCGCTCGCGGCTGCGTTCCGAGGCTGCGATGCGGTGATCAACCTTGTCGGCGTGCTCAACGAGGGCCAAGGGGAAACGTTCCGGCGTGCGCACGTCGAGCTTCCACGCAAAGTGGCGCAAGCAGCGCGTAAAGCGGGCGTGCGGCGGTTGCTGCACATGAGCGCACTCGGCGCAGACGCCGCGAACGCACCGAGCCTGTACCTGCGCACGAAAGGCGAAGGGGAAGCGGCATTGCGTGTACACGCGGGCGACCGAATCGCCTATACGGTGTTCCAGCCGTCGGTCATCTTCGGCCCCGGGGACGCCCTCACAAACCGGTTCGCGGACCTACTGCGCATCGCACCCGTCTTCCCGCTCGCATGCCCCGATGCGCGGTTCCAACCGGTGTACGTCGGCGACGTCGCGCAAGCCTTCGTGAATGCGCTTGAGGACCGCACTACGCACGGACAACGCTATCTGTTGTGCGGGCCTGAGATCTACACGCTACGCGCGCTCGTCGAATTGGTTGCACGCGAGGCGCGTCTGAACCGGCGCATCGTCGGCCTGCCGCGTTGGCTTGGGAAGCTACAAGCGACGGTGCTGGAGTTCGTGCCGGGGAAACCTTTCACGCGCGATAACTGGCGTTCCCTACAAATGGACAGCGTGTGCAAGGGCGGCGCGGGCTTTGCGGCGTTGGGAATCACACCGACGAGCCTCGCGCTCGTCGCGCCCGCTTACTTGCGGTCGGGGGCTGCGTAATCGCTCGCGGCACGGTAGAACGCATCGAGATCGCGGCCTAGCGAGTCGAGCAACTCGCGCAAGATGGGTGCACGGTCGTTGTACGTACCGACTGCCGCGAGGTCCGCGTTGTTCAGTTCCCGCTCGAACCAACGGTCGTAGCCGGCGTAGCCGTCCCACTCCTCGTCGCGTACCTGCCGGTACCGGTCGCGCAATGCGTCAAACGCCACGGCTTTCGCGGCACGCATCGCGTCGGGCGATGAATCGCTCTCGAACATCTGACGCAGCACGTTGCGCGTCGCGCGCAAGAGTTCAGCGAATCGTTCGCTACGCGCACGCCGCGCACGGTATTCCCCGATCGCTTCAGGCCTGCCTTGCGCTGCGAGCCAGCGGCGCACGCCCTCTTCCTCGACAACCGTCGCGAAGGCTTCATTGAATGCCGTGTCGTTCTTCACGTACAGCTGTTGGTGGGCGAGCTCATGAAAAATGACGGCAGCAAGCTCGATTTCATCGCGAACGAGCATCGTGTTCAACAACGGGTCACTGAACCAGCCGAGTGTCGAGTACGCGCTGACGCCGCCGACGCGCACGTCATGCCCGGATTCGCGATACCCGTCAGCGAACGCTTGCGCCGCGTCCTCGCTGAAATAGCCGCGGTATGGCACGCAGCCGACGAACGGGAAACACCACACGACGGGTTGAACTGAGAACTCCTTGGTGGCCGTCACGTTCCAAACGGCGTAGGGCCGGCCAAGATCCGCGTAGGTGGTGTAACTCGCGTTGTCCGGGAGACGGAGTTCGTCGGTCGCGAACGTCCTGATGGCGCGTGCAAGCTCGAGCCGTTCGCGGAGTGCGTCGGGCGTCGCGGGGTCGGCAATCAGGTCCTCAATCGGCTCCCGCTTGTTCAGCAGCTCGACTTGGCCACGAATCGCCTGGCCGTAGTAGCAACCTTGGATCAGCAGCAGCGACACCATGATGAGCAGAATACGCACGACGCCAATCTAGCAAAATCGTTAGCATTGGCGAATGGAAACCTATCTCGTCGGCGGCGCCGTCCGCGACCGCCTGCTGGGTCTGCCCCCGAACACATGCGACTACGTGGTGGTCGGGGCGACCGAGGATGACATGTTGAACCAGGGTTTCCGGCGCGTGGGCCGCGACTTTCCCGTATTCCTGCACCCCGAGACGGGCGAGGAATACGCGCTCGCACGCACCGAACGTAAGAGCGGTCCTGGGTACCGCGGGTTCGTCGTCCACGCATCGCCGGAAGTCTCACTGGAAGACGACCTTCTGAGGCGTGACCTGACCATCAACGCAATCGCCGAATCACCTGACGGTACGCTGATTGACCCGCACGGCGGTCAGCGAGACATCGAAGCGCGCGTCCTGCGCCACGTCTCGCCTGCTTTCATTGAAGACCCGGTACGCATCCTGCGCATCGCGCGGTTTGCAGCACGCTTTCACGGCCTTGGCTTTCAGGTCGCAGAAGAAACGCTCGTGCTGATGCGTGAGATGGTCGAGCGCGGCGAGGTCGACGCGCTGGTCCCGGAGCGCGTCTGGCAGGAAACCCTGCGCGCACTCGGTACCGACCACCCGCATGCCTTCATCGAAGTGTTGCGCGCGTGCGGGGCGCTTGCGCGCGTGTTTCCGGAGCTCGATGCGCTGTTCGGTGTGCCGCAACCGCCGCAACATCATCCGGAGGTGGACACGGGTGTGCATACTTTGCTCGTTTTGCAGCAAGCCGCACGCCTCAGCGATGACCCACAAGTGCGGTTCGCGGCGCTGGTCCACGATCTCGGCAAGGGCAACACGCCGAAGGACGTGCTGCCGAAGCACCACGGACACGAACAACGCGGTGCAAAGCTGGTCCGCAGTCTCGCGCGCCGGCTGCGCGTCCCGCGCGACTACGCCGCATTAGGCGAGCAGGTCGCGCGGTACCACTTGCATTGCCATCGCGCGCTCGAACTCAAACCCCAAACGCTGCACGAACTCCTGGAGGCGCTGGATGCCTTCCGCCGGCCGGAACGATTCCAGCAATATTTGCTCGCCTGCGAGGCGGATGCGCGGGGCCGGACGGGCCTGGAGGATCGGGACTACCCGCAGGTCGACTATCTGCGCGGTGTCCTTGCAGCAGCCCAAGCCGTTGACGTTGCGCCCATCGTGGCGAGCGAACTCGAGGGTGCGAAACTCGGCGCAGCCATCCACGCCGCGCGCATCGACGCGATTACCGCGTTCAAAGCCGGTCGCGCAAATCCCTGACAGCGAACGCGGCGAGCGGCGCATCGAGGCCGCGTGTGAATGCGATCGCTTTGAAACGCTCTCCCATCTCCGTCGGCAACGTGAGACGCTGTGCCTGCTGCGCGCGCAACCAGCGCGCGCGGTCGTCCGGGACCGGCTCTGCGAGCAGCCGCTCGATACCACAACCAATCAGTAGCAGCGCCTGCGTCGTGTAGCCCGCGAAGTCGAGCCCCGCTGCGACGCCGGCCTCTGCAACGGCCGTGAACTCAACTTGCGTGGTCAGGTCCTGCAACCCCGGCCACACAAACGGGTCATCGTGCGCACGGTGGCGGTAATGGCAACGCAGCGTACCGCCGTTCCGATCGACTGCGTAGTACTCCCGGCGTGACATCCCATAATCGACAAACAACACCGCGCCGCGCGACATTGACGCGGCGAGCGCCGCGATCCACGGCTCGACACGCAAGTTGATGTCGGACACGTACCCGGGTGGTAGGCGCGTGCCGAGCTCGCCCTCGATTTCGGCAACGGCGTGGACAAGCGCGTCGGGCGCGGCGCGCGCGCCCCAACCGAAGCCTGCGCCGTCACGCACGACCGTCAATTGCTCGACGCCGTCCGCTGTTCGGCGAAACCGTTCGACCGGCAACGCGTCGAGCACTTCGTTCGCGAACACAATGCCCTCAAAGGCTTCCGGCAACGCATTCAGCCATTCGACCCGATCAAGCAAAGCCGGTGCGAGCGCTTCGAGCGTCGCGCGCTGTCTTGCGCGCAGGTCGGCGCTGACCTCGAGCAAAAAATACCGCTCGGGCACCGCATCGAGGCGCGCGAGTTCGACCAACGCATCCGCTGCGAAGCGGCCGCTGCCGCCCCCGAGTTCGAGAATCTGCGCGAGCCCGTGCTCGCGGTGCAAGTCCGCGAACTGCGATGCGAGCGAACGCGCGAACAGCGGCGACAGCTCCGGTGCGGTGACGAAATCCCCGTCCGCACCGAACTTTGCGCTGCCGGCGCTGTAATAACCCAGCCCTGGCGCGTACAACGCCGCATCCATGTACTCGGCGAACGTAATCGCGCCCCCGGACGCATCGATCAACGCGTCGAGGTGGGCCGCGACGCGCGCGCCGTGTGCGGCCGCATCGCTCGTGGGCGGGGGAAGTGGGATCTCCATACGCCCAGTGTATCCTTGCCGTCATGAGCGATGAACCCAAGGTTGCACTCATCACGGGTGGCGCGCGGCGCGTCGGCGCCGTGATTGCTCGTGTACTGCATGCGGCCGGCTGCCGCGTGGTCGTGCACTGCAATCGCTCTCGCAAGGAGGCGGATGCGCTGGTCGGCGAACTCAACGCGTTGCGCGCTGATAGCGCAGCCGTCGAGGTCGCGGATCTGTTGGACCTCGTCGCGCTCGCGGATATGGTTGCCCGCGCAGCGGCGCGCTGGGGGGCGCTCGACGTGGTGGTCAACAATGCGTCGTCGTTCTTTCCAACGCCCGTCGGAAGCGTAACCGTCGAACAATGGGACAACCTTTTCGGTACCAATCTTCGTGCGCCGTTCTTTGTCGCGCAGGCGGCGGCACCCTTGCTCGCGCAGCGCAGCGGCGCCATCGTCAACATCGTCGACATTCACGCGACGAAACCGATGAAAGGTCATCCGGTTTATTCGAGCGCGAAAGCGGGGCTTGCGATGATGACGCGGGCGCTCGCGCGCGAACTCGCGCCAGAGGTCCGCGTGAACGGAATCGCGCCGGGCGCGGTGCTGTGGCCGGAGCGTGGCCTCGAACCCGCACGCAAGCAGCAGATCATCGACGCAACCGCGCTCAAACGGCACGGCGCCCCCGAAGACATCGCGAACGCGGTGCGCTTCCTCGCACTTGAGGCGCCCTTCGTGACCGGGCAGGTCCTAGCGGTCGACGGCGGTCGATTTTGAATTAGCTGAGGTCTAGCGCTGCTTTCGTTAAAACGCTTTTATCCCCGTCAAACGACGCCCACAATGCTTTGTAGGTCTTCCCCATCGTCGGGTGCATCTGATCCGGTGCGAGTTCCGCGAGCGGCGCGAGCACAAATGCGTACTCGATGATCTCTCCGCGCGGCACGCGTACGCCGTCGGCATGAATTACCGCATCGCCGTACAACAAGAGGTCAAGGTCGAGTGCGCGCGCGAGCAGCTTGCGCTCGCCGCTGCGCGTGCGACCGAAGGTGCGTTCGATGCGGTCGAGCTGTGATGCGATGTCTGCAGCGCTGCGCGAGGTATCGAACTCGACCACGAGATTGAGGAACGGGTCGCCATCGAAGCCAACCGCGGGGTTATCCCACACGGTCGAGCAACGGATCTCGCCAAACGCGGCGCGCAACGCCCTGACCCCCTTTGGAAGGTTGCGCTCGCGGTCGACGTTGCTGCCGACCCCGATGAAGACGCGCGTCATACCCGTTCGCCGCGCTCAATGATGACGCCGACGTCGCGCGCACCGCGGATCGCGCCCGGCTTGTTGATGCGCACGCGCACCCACTGCACGCTGAATTCGTCACGCACAATGGAGGCAATCCGCTCGGCGAGAGTTTCCACGAGCTGGAAGTCGCTTTGCTCGACGAACGCTGTGACGCGCTTTGCGACCGCTTTGTAATTCAGCGTGGCGTCGATGCCATCGGTCGCTGCGGCTTTTGCCACGTCCGCAGACATGTCGAGGTCGATGCTGACGATCTGCTTAACGCGCCGCTCCCAGTCGAATATCCCGATGACGGCGGCGACGCGCAGGTCGTGCAGGTAAATGATGTCCATCAGTCCCCCTGGGTTGGCGGCGTAAGCGTATCGAGCGGCCAGCGTGCGCGCGCTGCGATCGCGAGGGGTTCGCTCGCCCCCGCCGCGAGCCGCACGTAGCCCGCATAAGCAATCATCGCACCGTTGTCCGTGCAGAACTCGGGCCGCGGGTAGAACACGGGCCAGCCGAGCTCGCCGAGCCGCTCGCGTAAGCGCCGATTCGCACCCACGCCGCCCGCGACCACCAGTGACGACACCGATTCCTGCTCGAGCGCACGCCGGCATTTGATGGCAAGCGTTTCGATCACCGCGTCCTCGAAGCCCTGCGCGATGTCGGCCGGCGCGTCGCCGCGACGCACGCTCATCATGGCAGCGGTCTTCAGGCCGCTGAAGCTGAAATCGAGGCCGGGCCGGTCGGTCATCGGCCGCGGCAATACAACGGCGCCGGGTCGGCCGTCCTGTGCCAACCGCGCGAGCTCGGGCCCACCCGGGTACGGCAGGCCGAGCAATTTTGCGGTCTTGTCGAACGCTTCGCCCGCGGCATCATCCACGGATTCGCCCAGCACACGGTAGACCCCGACCCCATCGACGCGCACCAACATCGTGTGCCCGCCCGACACCAATAGCGCCACAAACGGAAATTCCGGCGCCGACGACTCAAGCATCGGCGCGAGAAGATGCGCCTCCATATGGTGAATCGCGACCGATGGCACGTCCCACGCATAGGCCAGACTGCGCCCGAGCGCGCTGCCGACCAGCAACGCACCGACCAATCCAGGCCCGGCCGTGTAGGCGACGCCGTCAACGCGCTCAAGCCCAGCCTCGGCCAGACAGTCACGAATCATGGGCAGCAGGCGCTGGACGTGGTCCCGAGACGCAAGCTCGGGGACCACCCCGCCATACAGCCGATGGAGGTCAATTTGGCTGTACAGCCGGTGCGCCAGAAGGCCGCGCTCGCCGTCATAGACGGCGACGCCGGTCTCGTCGCAGCTTGTCTCGATGCCCAGCACCCGCATGGGGCGGAATTGTACGGGCTTTCCTTTGCACTGGCGCCAAAGCTGGTTTAGAATTCGCCCCTTTCTCCCAAGGTGGTGTCTGAATGCCGAGCGTACGCGTCAAAGAAAATGAGCCGTTTGAGGTCGCCCTGCGACGTTTCAAACGGTCCTGTGAGAAGGCTGGTGTGCTGACGGAAGTCCGTCGTCGCGAGTTTTATGAGAAGCCGACCCAGGAACGCAAGCGTAAGCAGGCCGCTGCGGTAAAGCGTCACGCGAAGAAGCAGTCGCGCGACGTCGCACGCCGTACCCGCCTCTACTAAGCACCGCCCCGCCATGTCGCTGCGTCAGCGCATCCAGGACGACATGACGTCGGCCCTGAAGGCCGGCGACAAACAACGCCTCGGAACCATCCGCTTGGCTTACGCCGCCATCAAGCAGCGTGAGATTGACGAGCGCGTGGTGCTGACGGACCAACAGGTCCTCGAGACGCTCGACAAGATGGTCAAACAGCGTCGCGAATCGATTGCGCAGTATGAGCAAGGCGGTCGCACGGATCTCGCTGAGCAAGAGCAATTCGAAATTGGCGTACTCCAGCATTACTTACCTGAACCGCTGTCCGAAGCCGAAATCGACGCGTTGATCGCCACGGCGATCGCCGAGACCAGTGCCGAAGGCATCCGCGACATGGGCAAAGTGATGGCAATCGTCAAACCCGCCGTCCAGGGCCGCGCCGATGTCGGCGCCGTCAGCGCCAAGGTCAAATCCAAACTACAAGGCTGACGGGCTAAACTGCCTCGATGGCCGGTCTGATTCCCCGCGATTTTATCGAAGACCTCGTTGCGCGCACCGATATCGTCGAGATTATCGGCGGCCGTGTACAGCTCAAGAAATCCGGCCGTGAATTCTCCGCGTGCTGCCCGTTCCATGGCGAAAAAACTGCGTCGTTTTATGTGAGCCCGCAGAAGCAGTTCTACCACTGCTTCGGCTGCGGCGTACACGGCAACGCGCTCGGCTTCTTAATCGAATACGAACACATGGAGTTCGTTGACGCGGTCGAGGAACTCGCGCGACAACTCGGCGTCGACGTACCCCGCGAAGGCGGCAACGCGCCGCGCCGTGAACGCGGCGGCCCGGACCTTTACGCCGTGCTCGAGGACGCCGCGCGTTTCTACCGACAACAATTGAAGGCGACGCCCGCGGCGATCGACTATCTGAAAAATCGCGGACTCACCGGCGAAATCGCGAATGAGTTCGGCATCGGCTGGGCGCCCGGCGGCTGGGACGCCCTCCTCAAAGCGCTCGGCACCGATGATGCAAAGCGCGCGGCGCTCGAGCAGGCCGGCATGATTACGCGCCGCGATGACAATCGGACATACGACCGATTCCGCGAGCGCATCATGTTCCCAATCCGCGATTCGCGCGGGCGCACGATCGCGTTCGGCGGGCGTGTCGTGAAGGGTGACGATGGGCCGAAATACCTGAACTCGCCCGAAACGCCTGTCTTCCATAAGGGCAAGGAATTGTACGGGCTTTACGAAGCCAAACAGGCGCTGCGCGACATTCCGCGCGTACTCGTCGTCGAGGGTTACATGGACGTCGTCGCGCTCGCGCAGCACGGCATCCGCTTCGCGGTTGCGACGCTCGGCACGTCGACCACCGCGGACCACCTGCATCGGTTGTTCCGCGTCGCGCCTGAGGTCGTGTTCAGCTTTGACGGCGACCGTGCAGGCAAGGCCGCCGCTTGGCGCGCGCTGGAGCAGGCATTGCCCGAATGCAAGGACGGCCGCCAAATGCGCTTCCTGTTCCTGCCGGACGGCGAGGATCCCGACTCGATGGTTCGCGCTGAGGGTGCGGAAGCGTTCACTCAGCGGATAGAAAACGCCCAGCCGTTGTCCAATTTCCTGCTCGAATCGCTGGCCGCCCAAGTTGACCTGACCTCACTCGACGGTCGGGCCCGTTTCGCGGAGCTCGCGCGGCCCTTGGTCGCTCGGGTCCCGGAAGGCGTCTTCCGTTCGCTCCTGATTGAGGCGCTCGCGGCGCGCGCCGATGTGAAATTGGAAAACTTGACTAAGCTTATGGGTGAGCCGGCGCCGGAAGCGGTGTCGCCACCGAGCAGACAAGCGATTCGGCGGCCGCAGGGCCGCCGCCGTTTGAGCCCGATTCGGACCGCCATCCAGCTGCTACTACAGCGGCCGTCGTTGGCGCGGACCGTCCCGAACCCCGGGGCGCTCGCGGACCTCGACCAACCCGGCGCAGAATTGCTCGCCGAGCTCGTGGATTGGCTGAGGGACCGGCCCGATGCGACGCCCGGACAGGTGGTCGAGCACTGGCGGGACAGCGAGCATGTCGACGCACTGGGCAAGCTCGCGACGGCCGAGCAGCTCGTCCCGGACGCGGGGGTCGAGGCGGAATTCGCCGAGGTTCTGGCTCGACTCGGCGGCCGCAACACCCGCCAGCGGATTGAGCAACAGATCGATGAACTCAAGGCCCGCGCGACGGCGGGTCAGCTCGATGAGGCAGGTAAAACTGAGTTGAAACGGCTGCTTGCAGCCCTTAAATAAGCGGTCCTCTGCTATACTGGACCGTTTTCCGGACCGACTTTACGAAATGGCGCCAATGACCGATACCCAGGACAAACTCTCCCCGATCAAACAGTTGATTGCCCGCGGCAAGGAACAGGGCTACCTGACCTACGCCGAGGTCAACGACCACCTGCCCGATGAAATCGTCGATCCGGACCAGATCGAAGACATCATCAGCATGATCAAGGACATGGGGATCGAGGTGCACGAGGTCGCGCCCGATGCCGACGCGCTCCTGCTGTCCGACGCCGCGGTCACCACGGCCGATGACGACGCCGAAGAGGCCGCCGCGGTCCTCGCATCATCCGTTGAAAATGAGCTGGGTCGCACCACCGACCCGGTGCGCATGTACATGCGCGAAATGGGCACTGTCGAGCTTCTGACTCGCGAGGGCGAGATCGTCATCGCGAAGCGTATCGAGGAAGGCCTCGGCCAAGTTCTCTCCGCGCTCGCGAGCTACCCGGACTCCATCTCTACGGTGCTGCGGGAGTACGACGCGGTGCAGGCCGGCCAGACGCGCCTCTCCGAGGTCGTCACCGGCTTCCACGACCCCGAGGCTGAAGCGGCGGCGTTGGTCGCTGCGATCGCGGAAAAAGAGCGCGAAGCGAAAGAGAAGGAACGCGAAAAAGAGCGCGAAAAGGCACGCGAAGAGAATCCGGACGACTACGACGACGACGACGATTCCGACGACGATGACGACGACACGACGACGAGCCGTGGCAAGAACGACGACGACGACGATGACGACGCGCCGGTCGACACGGGCCCGAACCCCGAAGAGGCCGCCAAGCATTTCGCCGAGTTGCAGCGCCTTTACAAGAAGGTCAGCAACGCGCGCAATAAGCATGGCGCCGAGGCCGCGAGCGCGCAGAAGGCACGCGATGAATTGCGCGACGCATTCCTGCTCCTGAAGCTCACGCCGCGAGTGGTCGAAATGATCACGACGAACTTGCGCGACCAAATCGAGCGCATCCGCACCGTCGAACGGCAGATCATGGATCTCGCCGTCGAGCAGGCGGACATGCCACGCAAGGACTTCATCACGACGTTCCCCGACCACGAGACGAACCTCGGTTGGGTCGACAAGCAGATCAAGGCGAAGCGCAAGTACTCGTCTGGCCTGTCGCGTCTCAAGGACGAGATTCTGCGCTTGCAGAACCGCCTGATCGCGACCGAAACCGAAGCGGACCTCACGATTGCGCAGATCAAGGACATCAACCGGCGCATGACCATCGGTGAAGCGATGGCGCGTCGCGCGAAGAAGGAAATGGTCGAAGCGAACCTGCGCCTCGTGATCTCGATTGCGAAGAAGTACACGAACCGCGGCCTGCAGTTCCTCGACCTGATTCAGGAGGGCAACATCGGCCTGATGAAGGCGGTCGACAAGTTCGAATACCGTCGCGGTTACAAGTTCTCGACGTACGCAACGTGGTGGATTCGCCAGGCGATCACGCGCTCGATTGCCGACCAGGCGCGCACGATTCGCATTCCGGTGCACATGATCGAGACGATCAACAAGCTGAATCGCATCTCGCGCCAGATGGTGCAGGAGATGGGCCGTGAGCCGACGCCGGAAGAACTCGCCGAGCGCATGGACATGCCCGAAGACAAAGTGCGCAAGGTGCTCAAAATCGCGAAAGAGCCGATCTCGATGGAAACGCCGATCGG
>CAYODZ010000192.1:0-8511 GCA_964402835.1 uncultured Gammaproteobacteria bacterium
TCAACTCCATGATTGAGTTCAAACAGATCATCGGGCGCGGGACAAGGCTGTATGACGGGAAGGACTACTTTACGATCTATGACTTCGTAAAGGCCCACTATCATTTTAACGATCTCGAGTGGGATGGGGATCCGATCGACCCGGAACCAAAGAAGGAGAGGAAGCCGGTTTCTCGCCCACGGCCTTCGGACGAGGAATCGCATGAGCCCTCTCGCAAATACGGGAAGAAACAGCGAATCAAAGTGATGCTTGCCGACGGGAAAGAGCGCACCATTCAGCACATGATGGTGACGACCTTTTGGCACTCCGACGGTATGCCGATGTCGGCGCAACAGTTCCTGGAAATGCTATTTGGCAAGCTCCCGGAATTTTTCAAAAACGAGGCCGAACTCCGTGCGCTCTGGAGCCTTCCCGACACACGTGCCAAACTCTTACAAGGACTCGCCGAGAAAGGCTTTGGACATGAACAGATGGCCGAGATGCAAAGAATCATCGATGCCGAGAGAAGCGACCTTTTCGATGTGCTCGCGCACGTGGCCTATGCCCTGCCACCGCTCACGCGGCAAGAGCGGGCAGATAAAGCCAAAGTGGAAATCAGCACGCACTTCAACAGCAAACAGCAGGTCTTTCTGGATTTTGTCCTGTCACAATACGTGAAAGTTGGCGTGGAAGAACTCGACCAGGCCAAGCTCACGCCGCTGCTTCGCCTGAAATATCACGATTCTATTTCGGATGCTGTCACCGACCTCGGGAAACCAGAGGATATCGGCAAGGTCTTTTCCGGCTTTCAGAAGTATCTCTACCAGCCCCAAGCCGTGGCATGACCAGGATTCAGAAATTGTATTGGCTGATACGTGAACACACACAAAGAGGGATCATGTCAAAAACCGAGGATTGCCATCCAAGGCATAATGGACATTTGTCATGAACCTCCCTAATGCCGATCGGGCGTTTGTGGATGCGGAAGCTACGTGACTATTGCCTTAATCATGAACATCCACGAGGACAACACAAGGCCCGTGTCTTTCAGAGCGCCTTAGGGTGAACGGCAGCTTCTGCAAATGATGTTCGTCGAAAGCTGCTTGAAGTGGTGCAGAGGGAAGATGCCAGTTTCCTGGGCACAGATCCCTCGCTGGAGCTCGGGATGACAATCTGGGAGATTGCTACCTGCTGGCCTTCCGCACACGGCCTCTGTAGGAAGGAGAACATCTCATGAGTCCAGAAATTCGTGTACTGGATGTCGCCCTGACTAAGGATATCCCTGAGAGCGGCTTGCTGCGCGGATAAGTGGGGACCGGGGTGGCATCCCTTGGACAAGATATATTCAAAGTAGAATTTGTGGATAATGACAGCCGAGCCTACGCTTCTCTTCCTTTGAATTCCAGCAAACTCCTTCTGCTGCACTACCAACCCGCATGACCTTGTCAATTGGGCAGTTCCGGGATTTATCCCTTCCTTCGGTATGGCTCAGAAGTCAGGCTGGATTGGGGAAAAGCCTTTTTGCGGAACTCCGGGCATCTATGGTGCCATAACTTTTTGTCCGCACTCATTTAGCTCTTTCCATATTGGTTTCTCCCTGTGACAAGATGGCTCTTGCGCGAGATAAGAAATCCACAATTAAGAAAGTCAAAAGCCAACTCCATCAGTCGGCTTTTGACTCTCTCACCAATATTTCTGGAACGACATAGGGTCTAACAACTCCCTCACGACGTACTATCTACCTGCTCCACTGGAGCCCATGCCTCCTGTTCCCGAGCCTGAGGTTCCAGGTACTGTGCCCATACTTCCAGTTCCTGTGCCCAAACCTCCAGTCCCTGTACCCCTTTCCGACTCGGAGCCCATGCTTCCAGATTCAGAGCCCCTACTCTTAGATTCGGAGCTTATACTTCTAGATCCAGATCCTAAGCTTTCAGAGTCGCTCCCTACGCTCCCGCTGCCGGAGCCTGTGCTATCAATCCCCGACCCCATGCTGCCACTTCCTGTGCCCATGCTTCCAGCTCCTGAGCCTGAATCGGTACCCTGGCCCCCCATTGTAGAACCAGAACCTGATCCCATGGTGCCCGTGTCTCCACCCTTCGCCCCAGAACCGGCGCCCATTGCCGAGGTGGCAAAAACAGAAATGCATGCAAATGCGACGAGTGCTATTTTCTCTTTACCCATTGAGTAACCTCCCAAAATTAATAATTTCAAATAAAAATAACTCCATACAAAACCTCTCTCCTAGAAGAGAGCGCTTGAAGTTGGCCTTTCCATAACTATGAATATCTCCTCCTTTCTTTTCTTCCGAATAAATGATGAGACCCACAGGAACCGCCTTTCCTCCAGGATGCTCCTGTTATGAACATTACTCAGGAAAGAACAGAAGAGGGAACTGTGGCAAACCCTTGAACCAGGTGGCGCCGGAATGAACTCACGACGGGTGTATCGATTTTAAGGTAAAGCCGACAGCATCAGCGGCAACTCCAAGGTGACATTGAATCATTCCTCCGGACTATATATCCCCTTTGCTGAGCACAGTTCCTGGAGGAAAGGTTGGAGGATTCCGCTGAATACCGGACGAAAAAATGAAGAAATGGCCGGAAGGTTTTCTCCTCGTTTATTTTTGCCAGACACGGGAATGCCGTTGAACGAAGAAGGAGTAAAGAAGACAGACGCTTGATTGCCGAATAGTGACATAACTGAGAAAAGAGGAGGAAATTTCTGATCTAATCCATCGGAATGATGACTCGGAAGTCTTTCGGTTGCAGTAAGGAAATAGGTTTATTGAATTCTTCTTTATCTATACTTCCCGCGCAAGGAAAATCATCCTGCTGGCAGGGTAGACGTCCGAACTCCTGGTGAAAAAGGAAACCGGGGATGAGGATCTTTCGCCCATAGTCCCCACGTCATCCGGATGTCATGGGCGGACCGGGAAGGCTCAAACAAGGTCTGCCCTTTGATGTGAGCGTCAGCCAGTTGGCCGACCTGTAGGTGATGGGTAGGTGAACCGCCTCATATTTTCTGCCGGCCACTATTTCCCTTCCCATCTACCAGAAGTATTGAGGAGGAACCTCCCACCGACCGCAGGAAAACAAGCGGAAAAAATTCCCGCCAAAGAGCCTCAGGAATGATGGAGGGGTTGGAGGGATGCTCGAACTAGGTTTGCATCATGTTGATGGTTGATGCCTTGAAGAAAATGCCGAATCTACCTCCCCTTCTTCCTCCATTGCAGATGAGGGGGAGGCGGATTGGGCGTAGGATGCTATTTTTCTACACGGGGTAATGCGTGCTGTCGGAGGCTCTCATCGAACAGATCCCGATTGATGGCTTGGGCGGCTGTGGCGCCCTGCCCCGCTGCAATGACCATCTGACAGTTGGCCGGGGTGACACAGCCGGCCGCATAGAGCCCTGACACGGATGTTCTCATACTAGCATCTATGCATATTTGACCTTCGTCATCCAATTCGGCTCCAATTTCTTCGGCCAATGTGTTGTGGCACGCATCTCCGCGTGTCGTAAACATGGCCTCTACCTGTGCCGGTTCCCCCGCAGCAAAGACCATTGAGCGCACCCGCCCCTCCTTATGCTCAAGGCCTGCAATGGCCTCATGGCGCACATGGATTCCATACTCGCCCAGCCATTCCGCCCGCTCATCATTCCACTGTACGTCTTTGCCGTCCGTGGCCACCATGACGTGCGGTGTAAACAGCAGCATGCCGAGGGCATAGTCCGCTGCATCATTGTTCCACCCGATAATGATCACTCGTTGCCCTTTCAGGCGAAAGGCATCACAGTCCTTGCAGAAAAACAGGCTCCTCCCCAAACACTCCCGCACGCCCGGAATTTCCGGCGGCAGATGGGTTAAACCAGTGGCGATCAACACACGTTTGGCATAGTAGGAATCCTCCCGCCCTCGGAGATGAAAGGACTCATTCTGTTTGGTGAGCGACTGGATTTCGTCGTCGACGATTTCCACCTCGAATCGGGATGCCTGCTCCATGCATCGGTTAAGAAGTTCCGCTCCCGCGATCCCCTCAGGAAATCCGGGGTAATTCTGCACTTCCGGTTCCCACTTTGCCATCGATTTTCCCGAGTGAATGACGAGTGTGTCCCGTTTGCCCCGGCCGAGATACACGGCGGCAGAGAGACCTGCCAATCCTCCGCCAATGATGATGACTTCCCGCGAATGCGTCATGCTGATATGTCCTATTCTATCGAGAAGCGTGAATACGGCAGACACCTCGGTAGGAGTTTTGGGTCTGACCTTCCATGTTCCGGCACGCATTATCGAATAAGCCCCACCCCTACAATTGACCCTCCAGCATTTTACGCACGCTCTCCATTCGCCTCCGGTTTACTCCGAAATCGTAGTAGCCGCTACGTGCGGCTGAACGGAAGTGAATGGTTTTTGCGACATCATCAAACCAAAACTCGACATCGTCCACAAAACCAAAGAGGAAACTTTTGACTTCGTACTGGAGATAATCCACGTTTCCCTTAACCAATTCCGTGCGAGGAAATTGACCGAAGACCTGTTTCAGCGCTGCTTTGGCCTCCTCCAAGGATATGTGATAATGATAGGGTGCTATCGCATGGCTTTCCCCGGCAGCCATCGTGAAAACACAGTTGGGGCTATCCGGGCATGAGAGTGTATGCCTCTCCCTCACGATCAATTCCTCCCCTGTCGATTCTAGGCTGAGAGCTGCCGACGGAATCAGGCACAGGAGCATCATTCCGAGTGGCAACCATGTCGTCGCCCCGCATGATTGCCTCCCGATCAATGGACTTTTGAAGTCTACTTTTTTTGACATGCGATTAATCGCACGGGTGTGTGGCTTTTCCTATTTCTTATTCCGCGCCTTCGAATTCGTGTGTGAGCCATTGTTGGAAGACAACCCCGCCTTCTCCATAAGTTGTTCTTTCCGTTTTACTACCTGCTCGTAGAGACTGTCCCAGTCGATATCCCGCTTTTCTGCCTTGGGCAGCATTTCTTCCTCTTCTTCTTTAATATGATGTTTGCACAGTTCACTGAGGACGGTCACTTTCGCATCATAGCGTTCGTCGCTTGGCTTCATTTTTTTCAGTTCCCCGATGACTCCATGCACGACATGGTGCTCTTCGAGGGCTTCATCCATAAGATCTTCGTCATTTATTTTCGGGCGAATGGCGGGATAGATGAGTTTTTCCTCCAACTCCGCATGGATTTCAAGCTCCATCAATGCTATGTCGACGATCTGTTGTTTTTCTTGGGCATTATCAGTCTTTTCAAACTTCTTAAATAGCCCTTTAACTTTTGTGTGATCTTTTCGAAGCATGTCGGTGACTTGTGCTGCCTGCGACTTCTGAGTTTTTGTGGCCATGCATTACTTCTCCTTGGAAGAATATTATGAAAAAAAAGACCATGCGCGGTCGGATATTTCGGCAAGACTGCAGAATATCCGCATTTTCCTTATTGATTTATACCAGGCGGATTGAAGCCGACCAATGTATAAAATGGGTTGGGAGTGCACTCTTTTGTTCAACGCGCATCAGGGACATTGGGTTAGAGCGGAAGTGATCATGACAATTCTCTTTGTCGGCTTGGCCCCAGTACATGCGTGGGCCGAGGCAAAAGTCATTGGCTCAGTGAGTACAAGTGAATTGTCGGGCTCAGCTCCAGGCGGAAAAAGCACTCTTGATGTCAAAACCATCGTACCCGATCCCTACGGCACGACGTCCGAAGATCAGTGGGCCCTTGGCGGCCTGGTATTTTATGAACGAAGCGACGAACCATGTTATATCGGTACGCTGCGCACAAGCTTAAATGGTCGCCATACCGCAGAAACCACGTCGAATAACATAACCAGGTCGCCTTGCACGGACAAAATTGTTCACGACAAACAGACGATCAAATTCGACAAGGCCGATCATGTGGTCCAGGCCATCCAAGTCTGCACCACCGACAAGAAAAAGAAAGATGACAAAATTAAAGGTGCCGAGATCTGGGCTGTGAGAGTAGGCCCCAATGGCACCCTGTACGAAGCCAGCCTCAGCGACAAATTCAGGCGCCCAAACTGTGAACGCTGGCACAATAAGGTTTCCTGCCCCAGCAACCAAATTGCCATTGGCATCGAGGCCACATGGGGCGATGGTGGTTTTGCCAGCGTGCGGCTTCGCTGTAAAGGCGTCGCAGAGAGGTAGATGACTTCGAATGGTTACCCCCGGTAAATTCTGTAAACTGCGGGGAGGAAATGTTGATGGATCCGTCCTGCTCTCCAATTGTGGAAAATGGATTTATGCGCTTTGCCGGTTTTCTAGCACTGAAGTCTAATCCAATTCTCATCCTGGCTGTGGTGCTCTTCTCATTTGGAATGGCTTGGGCCGAGACGGGATTCGACGAAAAGTATGAGCGCGACTACAACATCTTCAATCCGGCCAATCGATACGCGCAGGACAACCCACTGAATCCTGCACAAGCCTATGCTCCCGACAATCCCTTCAATCCTTCAAACCAGTTCGATCCCGGAAATCCCGTCAACCCGACGAATCGTTATGCTCCCAATAATCCATTCAATCCCGCGAACCAATACAATCCGGATAATCCGCTGAACCCCGCCAACGGCTACAATCCCGCCACGCCCTTTCTACCCCTGAATCAAGCTCCATGGGACAAGCGGTAAGTACGGTCGAATGTGATCTGATTAGTCGGTCACTGGGCCAAGTCGAGCTTTCAGTCAAATCTCTGTCCGGCCTAACGAAGAGGCGGAAATTTGTCAGAAACCAAGGCGAAGGAAACTCCCACATCGGGCCACGTTTCGGGTATACTTCCCCCATGGCTATCTCGCCTGATCTTTCCTTTACCGAATCGCTGAAGAGTGATCGGCGCCAGGCTTTCTACGAACAACATAAAGCATCGCCCTGGCCATGATTCTTATTGTGTTTTTACTTCCCTTAATCGGGGTGTTTATGAGCGGATTGTCCGGGGCCATATCAGGGGTCGTGATTTCCGTGTTGTCTTTTTATCTGACTCCTTACGCCTTATTGAAACTGGGGCAATGGTTTGTCCACTCCTAATGCCCGATCTAATTTGGCATCATGTGGTGAATACGGGTGCCTCCGCTGGGCCGTACAGAAAAAATGAGGTTATATTAAAGTCCGTTGAATTTGGAATGAGTGACTCCACCGTGGAATACTCCACGGGAACGAACACGAAAGGAGTCACTGATGAGATCAGACACGAAGCAACGGAAGAAGGCAAGGATGGGCCTGAGGATGATTGCGGGGGAATCGCAGATGTTGGGGCTCCTGACCCGGGTGCTCCACGCGGGCAAGCAGGCACTTGATGCAGTGATGCTGGAGATGGGCCGGATGGTCGCAGAGAGCGTGATGCTGATCGAGCGGGAAGAACTGGCAGGGCCGGATTATCATCCTACGGACGCGGGTCTCCAGAAGTGGGCGCACGAGGCGGGGTCCATCTATCTTGGCGATCAAAAGATCACCGTGATGCGCCCCCGGCTCCGCGATGTGGTCCGGGGAGAAATGCCGCTCCAGTCCTATAAGCGCCTGAAGACCCCTGGGCAGTTCTCCGAGGAGTTGTTGGAGAAACTCCTGCGCGGCGTCTCGGCGCAGAAATACGAGGAGACGGTCCTCGACGCGGCGCAGGCCTTCGGTGTCTCGCCGTCAGCTATTTCCCAGAAGATGGTGACGCTGACGGCCCAGAAGCTGCAGGCCTTCCAAGAGCGGTCGCTGGTGGCGTTCCAGCCGTTTGCGATCTTCCTCGACACGATCCACCGGGGCGGGGAGGCGTTTCTCGTCGCGCTGGGTGTGGACGTGAACGGCCAGAAGATGGCCCTGGGCTTTTGGCAGGGTTCCTCCGAGAATTCCGAGGTTGGTGGCGCGTTGTTCGCTGATCTGGAACGCCGCGGCCTGGTGCTCTCCAAGCGGATCCTGTTTGTGACCGACGGCGGGAGCGGCTTGCTCAAGGCCTTGCGGGAACGGTTCGGGAAGAAGTTGGTGCATCAACGCTGTGTGCTCCACAAGAGTCGGAACCTGCAACGGCATCTGGCCAAGCGCTACAGGAAAGAGGCTCATCGCCGGCTCATGACGGCGTTAGAACACACGAACTACGCCGACGCCAAGCAGATGCTACGAGAGCTGGAGACCTGGCTGCGGATCAAGAACGAGTCGGCGGCGGATTCACTTCTAGAAGCCTTCGAAGAGTTGTTGACGTTGCATCGGTTGAAGGTGCCTGCGCTGCTGCGCAAGACGCTCATGTCGACCAACCCGATTGAGAGCATGTTCTCACTGGTCCGGCACAGCGAGCGGAATATCAAACGCACCCGAGGCAGCGGGATGCTCCAGCGTTGGCTGGGGACGGTGTTGCTGTACTGCGAAAAACAGTTTAAGCGTGTGAAAGGCTTTGCAGGGATTGCTCAGGTCATGGCGACCATCGAGGCTGAGCAAGCGGAGCAGCAGACCCCTTCGACGACGAAGGCGGCGTAAAACAACCATGGGAGTCGCTCAGGAAATTTCAACGAACTTATTGACAACCTC